>JAFOER010000074.1 GCA_017380095.1 Bacteroidales bacterium | reverse complement strand
GTATGAATAATTGAGCTGGTTTGCATCAGGGAACTCTATATCAAACAGGAGAGCATTCAACATTTTGTCAAGCCCTGTGCCATCCATCTTTGCAAAGTTGAAATTGTATCCCATGAACTCCATATCCATGTCTGCCCCCTTGACATTAGCTATATTGCAGTCTGAATAGTCGTATTTTTTGCCTGCAAGGTGGAGAGACGGTTTTACACGGACAACGCTGTCAACAGTCTCCTCCAACTCATCCTCATTCATTTCAAGTGATGTATATGTCAACACATCACCAAATGGAGAGCCGTCAGGAGCATAGGAGATGCGTGAACCGAAGGAAAGCGACATGCCTTCGCCATAATGTACAGTTTCAAAAAGGATATCTCCCACAAGTTTGTATGTTCCTGTTACAAAAGTTTCAAACTGTTCATCCGAATGGTAGTAATATGCGGTACAATCAGTTGTACCATCCTCATAATATGTCCAAATTTCACTTGTCATATCCGTTTGAGTCATCCATGAGCCAATAACCTTATCAGAAAAATCTTCATGGCAATATGTGAAATAGTATCCCGCGCCAGTCTCTTCGTCAATAATTATGGAAAAGCTGCTGCCATCCACTACATTCAAACGCCCCTCATCTTTGGTGCCGTCATCCCAAATCAGAGTAATCCTGTTGTTTACAACCTCATAACGCGCATATGACTCGAAATACTCACCCTCGTATACACCGGTGAATTCCATGGTTCCATCCGCCTTTATTACCAGCGCCTCGGCGGCATCGGGTCCTATGACGGACCAGGTTCCTACAAGTTCTTCTGTGTAGTCGTGCTCAATAAAATCATGGTCACAATCTTTTGAGCAGCTGCCCAATCCAATCATTGCCGCAAGGGCAACCAATAAAATCTTAAAAATCTTCATAAGTTTTGAATCATCTACAAATAAATTGTAAAGTTACTCCTTTTTTTAGGACAACCATATAATTGTAGTACTTTTGCAACTGCAAACATCATTGATATCAGAAAAGGATGGACTCAGAGAGCAGAAAAATACTAGGAGGTCACCTGGCATGCTTTGTTGCGTATGCCATTTTTGGTGTGAACATTATTGTCTGCAAGGACCTTACAGGGGGAAAGCTCATCTCTCCAATTGCCATATTCACATTAAGATCTTTGGGAGCAGGGGCCCTTTTCTGGATATTGTCGCTTTTCCTCCCCAAGGAGAAGGTTGAGACCAGGGATCTGCCAAAGATATTCCTTGCGGCATTTCTGGGGTATTTTGTCACCCAGCTTACATTTCTGGTGGCCATACCGGAGATTACTCCAATGCACTGTTCCATCATAAGCTCCCTGTCTCCAATCTATACCTTGTTCATTGCGGCACTGGTGCTTAAGGAGCCCATAACATTCAGGAAGGCGGGAGGCGTGCTGCTGAGTTTGTCGGGAATATTGTTCCTTATATTCAACAATACTGGCAATGCGGGAGGTGGCATGGAGAGCAGCATTTTTGGCATTGTGCTGATGATCATAAACGGATTTGCATTTTCATTGTATCTGGGGGCGTTCAGGCCGCTGATTGCAAGGTACTCCATAATTACATTCATGAAATGGATTTTCCTTTTCTCTGCAATAATGTCGCTTCCGCTCTCCCTTAAAGAGATTGCAACATTGCAATGGAATACCATTCCACAGGTGCAGTTATGGGAACTTGCGTTCCTGATCATCTGCGCCACCTGCATATGTTATTTTCTCATTCCGCTGGGGCAGAAAAGGATACGCCCTACCCTTGTGAGCATGTACAGTTATGTACAGCCCATAATTGCAACTGCAATAAGCATAGTTGCAGGGATGGAGATGCTCAGCTGGCAGAAGATTCTTGCAGCATCAATGGTTTTTGCAGGGGTATTTGTTGTGAGCCAAAGCAAAAAGGCTGCGTGATGCAGCCTTCTGTACAGTTTATTTTGCAGATTCTATAACGCCTGTCTGGTGGTTGAGTTCAGAACCTCGCATGCTGTGCGGGATTGAGAATATGGCAAACATCACCGCCATTGCCACCACAACAGCCCATCTGTTCCATTTTTTCTTTCCTGTTACAACGGCAACGAGCAATGCTATTGCTGCAAACAGGGTCTTGTTGTCTGTAAGGTCTCCCCCAAACGGGAATCCGCTCCAGAAAATGTCAAAGGCATATTTCTGCACTATTGGGCCAAATACAAAACCTCCCAGTACAAGGAGCCAGAAAGAGAGCAGTGTATATTTCCTGTATTGTGGCATATTGCCCAAAGCGCAAAGGAACGCGTATGCTCCAAACAGCATTGATATGAACATGCACAGGATATGCGGAATGAGGGCCCAGGCAGGGACGTCGCTCTTGAAACGGATAATCAGCGGATCTGCATAGCCCAGCATTGTACGGGTACTCAAAGATTGGGTATCATCCTTGCGGAAAGTCTGCAGCTCTATATAATACTCCAGTTTGCCAGCTGCCGGCTGTACAGGTAGGAATGCAGTGAGCCCCTCCTCAGCAGGGAGCATCTTAACAGCGGTATAATCTCCACCACCGGGATATTTACGCCAGTACATCACAGCGTCAACCTGCAGCTCCAAAGAATCAATCATTGCCGGTGTACCAAAGCCTTTGAGCACCACGCTGCAGTCTGTCTCCCCTCCGCTGCGCGGAAGCTTGAACCTGTACTCTTCCCCGACAAGGTTCACTGTCTCATATTTTGGGTTTGTAGGACCTGTCTTCCTCTGATATATGCTTGCACCAAGTGTAATCACTACCGCAAGAATCCAAAACAACACTTTCTTCATTATCTTAAATCTTATAACTGTACATCAAAAAACATCTCTTTTCCCTCTCTCAACACCTTAACCTTAACCAAATCATCCTTTTTCAAAGTACCGAGAGCCTGCATATATACCTGTATATCCTTAATGGCAATATCATTCACCTGAACAATAACATCCCCGTTCTTCATTCCCGCCTTGTAGGCCGGTTTCCCCTTTACCACAATCTCCGCCCTCAAGCCGTTCTCAACCTGCCCTGTAACATCCGGCATAAGGCCCAAAGAGACCTTGAACCCTCCGCGCATGGGTGATGCCTCAGGTGCAGCAGTCTCGGTAAATGTCAATCCTCCGGGGTATCCCTGCATCTGCTCCACAAGAAGTGCAGCAAAGGTTGCCACAGAATCCAGGCCGCCATAATTCAACAGATGGGCATCATCGTCGGGAGTATGATACTCCTCTGTACCTCCTGTAGTGAGATAGAACACAGGGATGTTCTTTGCATAAAAGGCAGAGTGGTCGCTCGGGCCGTGTCCCTGCTCGGAACGGGTAACCTTCAATGCATTGCCAAATTCATGCGACGCCCCTGCAATGATTGCATCCATCTCCTTTGCAGTTCCTGTGCCGCCAAGGGTAATTGCCTTCCCGCGCAAGCGTCCAATCATATCAAAGTTAACCATTGCCACAATATCCTTCTGCGATATCCCTTTTCCCCCCTGCAATTCCAGCCCCTCCAGGTTCTCCACAAAATGCTTGCTCCCCACAATCCCTCTCTCCTCGGCACCAAATGCCGCAAAGATTATACCATGCTCCAGATTTTTCTTCCCCGAAAAATATTTTGCCAGGTAAAGCACACCTGCCACTCCGGAAGCGTTGTCATCCGCACCATTGTGCACCGCAAGGGTATCCGGTCTGCGGGAACCGCTCATTGCCCCACCCATACCCAGATGGTCATAATGGGCACCAACTACAATATATTTCCCGCTGCGTCCCGGAATGCTGCCGTACACATTGAAAGTATTCACATCGCCCTTCTTCACATTGAACGGCTGCATGTGGGGGTCCAGCCCCAACTTTCCAAGTTGTCCGGCAATGAAATCCACGGCAAGGGTATCTCCCGCAGTACCGCCATCCCTGCCGGCCAAGGCATCATTGGCCAGATACTCAACCACCTTCTGCGACTGTAGTCTCTTTCCCAATTTGGGCATTTTTATCTGCTGAGCCTGCATTCCTCCCGAAAGCGCCAAAGCCAATCCAAAAAATAATATTCTTTTCATAAATTATCATTAAATATATATTATAAACCAGGCCATACAAAGTGGGAATTTATTGATTCTCCCCCATCAACTACTATACTCTGCCCGGTACAGAATTTGTTCTCCACCGTAAGGAAATATGCCCATTGCGCAATTTCCCCAACACTTGCCCATCTTTTGAGCGGTGTCTGTTCCATAATCTCCTTCCACAGCACAGGGTCATTAACCACACAGTCATTAAGAGGGGTAAGCACCCCGCCGGGATCCAGGCTGTTGCAGGTTGCCCCATACTTTGCAACCCTCAGCGCCACGTTCTTTGTATAGGCTATCACTCCCCCTTTGCTCGCACAATACTCTGGAAATTCCGAGCCTGTATGGCCGCTCGCAGAGCCTATATTCAAGATGGATCTTATTCCTTCACGCACTCCATACTTCTCAGTAACTTTAATAAGTGACTTGAGATTTATTTCAATGTCATCCCCGTTCTGGGTTCCGGCATTATTTATGAGAATTTCAACCCCATTAATATCGGGAAGATTTTCATAATCCCTTATATCACAAATGATATGGGTATAATTGTCCTCCTCTATTGAATGTCCGCACCTGTCAAGCCCTATAACCTCGTGCCCGTTCTCCAGAAACAGCTCCGCAATACCTTTCCCAATCCCCTGCGACGTACCTGTTACCAATACCTTCATATTTTACTCCTCCAACCTTACATATTTTCTTATAAACTTTATTGCGGCGTACGCCATAGGGGTACCGAACACCGCCTCTATCAAAAGCTTGCTGCAATACTGGAAACCTATCATAAGAAACAGCTCCCTGGTAGAGACAACCCCGGCAAATGCAATAAGCACAAATGGAAGGCTGTCAAATATATATCCCACAGCCGAGCTTCCTATAGTACGCACCCACAGGTGCTTTCCTTTGGTCTTCTCCCTTATCCTCACCATAAGCCAGGCATTGGAAAGCTCCCCGCAAAGGAATCCAACAAGCGAAGCCAGCACAATGCGCGGCACATAATTGAATATGTGGTTATAGGCTCCGGCTGTCTCCTGCAAATGCTCCGGAGAAGGGAGCCACACCCCTATCTGGGTACATACAACCATAAGTATGTTGCAGAAGAACGTTGTCCAGATTACCCTCTTGGCAATGCGGAATCCCCACAGCTCCGTAACCACATCGCCCAGCATATAGGCAAAAGGGAACACAATGGTGCCTGCATCAAAATAAAAAAGGTTGAAAATGCCTATAACCTTTACGGCCATAGTATTTGAGATGAGATAGGAGGATACAAACAGTGCTGTTACCACCATAAGTGCAGTCTGGTTGCTCACAGACTGTCCTCCGGCACGCAGATGTGCCTTAACTCGGTTTTTTAAAGGGTTTCCCGATACCTTGTCCATACTTTTAATGATTTGTCGGGACAAAGATACTCTTATTTTACAAAAAATGGTTAACTTGGCACAATAAACATTTTCCCAGCAACAATTAAACCGAATTATATGAAAAAACTGTTCAATTTCTTTGCGGCAGCAGTGCTTTTGATTTCCCTTGCTGCCTGCAACAACAATCCAAAGGAGAAGTATTACAAATCTATTCCCGACGGGTTTGACGCAATGTGCCAGCGCGCCATTGACGAGTGGAAAGTGCCAGGAATGGCAGTTGCCGTTGTAAAAGATGGCGAAGTTGTATTTATGAAAGGATACGGAAATGCCGTTATGGGCGACTCTGTTACCGCTCCGGTTCCGGTTACCCCACAGACACAGTTTGTGATTGCCTCAACTTCAAAGGCATTCACTGCAGGCCTTCTGGCAAATGTAATGGACGAGTATCCTGAGATCAAATGGGATGCACCGGTTATCAATTACCTTCCCGATTTTAAAATGTACGACCCTTGGGTAACCAAAAACTTCCAGGTAAGGGAGATCATGTCGCACCACAGCGGTTTCAACAGCTACGCACTCGACGACCTTCCACCTTGGGGCTACGACAGGGATGACCTTTACAAGATCTACTCTGTGCTTCAGCCTACATACAGCTTCCGTACAAAATATGCCTACAACAACAGCATGTACACAATTGCTGCAAAAATCATTGAGAAATATACCGGCAAGAGCTGGGACGATGCATTGATTGAGCGTATCTTCACCCCTCTTGAGATGAAGAACTCAACCACCGGAAACATTTCATTCTACACTGCAGAGAATCTTGCACAGGGTTACAGGATGAGAAAAGCAGAGGACAAGGATGAGATTGTTGTTGTACCGCGTACGGATAAAGATGATGCATTCGCATGGCTTTCAGCCGTTGCCCCTGCAGGTTTTGTAATCTCAACAGTTGAGGATATGGCCAACTGGGTAAAAATGCACCTTAACCACGGAACATACAACGGCAAGGAGGTTATCTCACGCAAGAACCACAATATGCTATGGTACCCTCAGACCATTACAGGCAGCGATTCTACACGCCTTACCAACTATGCTCAGGGCTGGACAGTTGAGTTCGGCGAGCAGGGACGCTACATCAGACACACCGGCCTTGCTTACGGTTACACAGCATTGGTAGGTATGGTTCCGGATATGGACCTTGGATTTGTATTCCTTACAAACAACGGCAGCTCATCAGACCCTCAAAGCGCCCTTGGCCGCGACCTTATTGAGCTTTACAAAGGAAACAAATCGGATTACTTCAGCGAGTATTTTGCAGATTACAAAGAGGACCTGTTCAGCAAAGATGAGCCTAAGGCCAAAGAAGAGGTTACCCCTGTTGCAGCATTGGCAAACAAGGCATATGTTGGAAACTATACCCTTGAGCCATTCGGCACTGCAAAGGTTTATGAGAAGGACGGCCAGCTGTATTTCAATCTGCGCAAAGTTGACAGCCCGCTTAAACACAAGAACGGCAATGTATTCACCTTCTTTGCAAAAGGATCCGGCACATTCGACCTCACCTTTACAGTTAAAGGTAACCGTGCCCAGTCACTTACATTTGACATTGTAGATCCTGTAGGTGAGTTTGTAAGAAAATAACCTGAAACAACAGACAAAAAAAGGAGGAAGCGGTTGCTTCCTCTTTTTTATTCCATACGAGGTAGAGGAGTAATTGCTCCTCTACTCAGTATCTTCGTTAACCAGCACATCGCGTTTGCTGGTTACATTCTTTTTAGGAGGATATGCTATACGTGCGTGGTAAATCTCCTGCAGGTGTTTCTTGAATACCGCCTTAACCACATTTATCTCCTTTATTGAGATATCTGCCATTGCCAGCTGTGAGTCATTTATACGCTGGCTGGTAATGCTCTCAACAAGTTTTGAGATGCTCTCTGCAGAGTAGTCCTTAAGGGTACGGGATGCAGCCTCAACTGCATCTGCCATCATTACCACAACCTGCTCCTTGGCTGTAGGGAGTGTTCCCTGGTATGTGAAATCTGCCGTATTTTCCGGATCACCGCCATTGTTGCAGTACTGCATATAGAAATAGGCTGTCTGCGAACGTCCGTGATGCGAGGTGATGAAATCAATTACTATTTGAGGCAAGTTATGTTTCTTTGCTATCTCAACACCGTCAGCAACGTGCCTGATAATCTCCTTGGCACTCTCCTGAGGTGAAAGGTCCTTATGGTACTGTACTCCCGGAGCCTGGTTCTCAATGAAGCACTGCGGGTTGTTTATCTTTCCAATGTCATGGTACATTGCACCTACCTTTACAAGGCGTGAATTGCCCCTTATGGCAAGCACTGCCCTCTCTGCAAGGTTTGCCACCTGCAATGAGTGCTGGAATGTTCCCGGAGCCTTGCGTGCAAGTTCCTGCAGCAACCTGTTGTTGGTATCGGACAAGTCCTTGAGTGTTGCCACAGATACCAATGAGAAGATTTTCTCCAATAGGAATACCAGCGGATATGCAGCCACTACAAGGAATGCATTGCAGAAGATATAGGAGATTATCCTGTAGTTGGCAACTTCAAACACACCACCCTCCATCATCCTGAATGCAGTGTGTATGATGAACATTCCTACAAAGATTATCAGTGAGTTCATGAACTGGAGCCATCCCCTGTACAGGAACGAGAACGAAACCAATGCTATTCCGCCGGCAACCATATTGAGCATATAAAGTTCAATTCCGTTTTCAGACATTACCAGCAAAGGAAGCAGTGATATCATATATATAGGGAATACCAGCCTGTTGCGGAAAAATGCCATCATATAAAGAGCAAATACGGCATAAGGGGCCATATACATTACCTGTGAACCCAATCCGTTGGCAAAAACTGTAACCAGGAACGACATAAGTACCACCAGCAATATGAAGTTGAAACGGTTGCTCTCTGTAAGGATATTGAAGTTTACAAAATATATGGTAACATATACAAGCAACAGAATTACAATGCAAATGAACGCATGGGCAATATAAAGCTGCCATATGTTTCCGGTATAGCCGTAACTCATCTCATACTCTGCCTTGTATGAATCAAGCATCTGCTGGATATCCGCCGTAACTGTCTCACCCTCAGTTACAATAAGCTGTCCGGAATACACCATTCCCTTTGTTGGGGAGATGTAGTCCATTGCCTCCTTGTGCAACAGTTCCGTATTCTGCTGGCTGAAGGTAAGGTTGGGATGTACAAGCTTGTCTATACCGTACAGTGCAAGAATGGAATCTGCATTGTACTGCGGCATATTTATGAATATGTCATTCTTTATGTACTGCCATGCCGAGGTTACTGTATATAGATCTGATAGTAATTCCTCGGTTGCCCTTTTGTTCCTCTGTACAATTACATAGCTTGTACGGGATGGTGCAGATTCATTGTTGTCGGGAATAATGCCGGTTTCATACACCTGCATAAGGGCACTCTGCAACTCCTTCTCAAGATCCTGAGGGATGGAGTAACGCACCTGCAGGTGTGCCAGCCTGTTCAGCTGCTCCGCACCAGCTGCCTCATCATAAATGTAGTATGGGACCACTTTGGATGCGGCAGCATCCTTCTCCTCAAAGAGTTCCGCCTGTGTCTTGAGGATTGGGAAATCTATTGGGGCAACCAATGTCTCGTACATCCACGGACGCCCCTTATGGTACTCGTATGGGAATTTTCCCTCAGCGGGGAAAAACAGAATCATTACTATAAAAGCCAGCGAGAGGCTTACGTAAACGGACCTTTTCTTTAGAATGGCCTTAGTTTTATTTGTATTTATAATATCCATATCGCAAAAATACACTAATTTTGCACCATTAACTAAAAATTTATTTCAATTATGATTCGTTTTGCAGTTGCACTATTGCTATGCATTATGGCAGCGGGCCAGACAAGCGCCCAGGAACTCATTGTTATTGAGAGCAAGAACCTCAAATGCAATGACTCGCTACTTGTTTTCACACCTGAGAATGTAAATGAGCAGACTCCTACCCTTTTCCTACTTCACGGATGGAGCGGTTGCTACAAGGACTGGAGCAACAAACATGATATCCAGGAGATAAGCAACAGAACAAATTTCCGCATCATTTGTCCCGACGGTTTCTACAACGGATGGTACCTCAACAATACTGATCCTGAGAAAATGCAGTGGAGGACCTTCTTCTGGAGCGAACTTTTCCCTATGATGAAAGAGAAGTTCAACCTTGTACCTGAGAGGACCTTCATCACCGGCTTGAGCATGGGAGGACACGGTGCAATGAACCTTTTCCTTGATAATCCCGACGTATTCAAATCTGCAGGCAGCATGAGCGGTGTGCTTGATCTTGAGCTTACCCCGCTTAAGAAAAACCAGATTCCTGATGTAATTGGCGACAAGGTTGAGAGACTTGCACAGGAGAGTGCAATAAACAGGGTACACAAGCTTGAGGGGAAGAACAAACCTTTCATCATCAGCTGCGGATATGACGATTTCTATGTAAGATGTACAGACCTTTTCTCTGAGAAATGCCGCTATATGGGTATTCCTCACTTTGTACTCCTTACCCCTGGAAAACACTCATGGCCTTACTGGGGCTTTGCCCTTGAGCAGCACATTGCCTTCTTCCAGAAACTTATGAGAGGAGACAATTTGGGATATTAAAATTTTTTGTGAAAATTTTCTTGTGTCAAAAGTTGACAAAACACCGCGATATTTTTGCACTGTAATAAAAACAGTACAAACTAAAATATCAGGTGTCATGAGAGAATTTTTACTAAATGCAATGGGTTACGCAACAGTAGTTGCAATGATTGTTTCAGTAGTTTATACCTGGAGCTGTATAAACAGGGAAATAAGAAAATTGGAGAAAGCAAAATAATGCTTTGGAACAGAAACTTTATATTGGTAAACTTGGGCAACTTCTTAATGTACAATGCGTTTTACATGTTGTTGCCCATTTTGCCGCTATATCTGGCAAACCATCTGGCAGCCAGTGAATCAATTATAGGAACAATACTCTCCCTATATACGGTAGCAGCACTCATCACAAGGCCAATTGCCGGCTTCTGGCTGGATAAGGTGGCCCGTAAGCCCCTTATGATGTGCTTCTATCTTTTTTATATATGCATGTGCGCCAGTTACACCCTGGCAGCATCCTTGGGGCTCTTTTTTGTAATAAGGTTTGTACACGGAATAGCATTCGGTTCTGCCACTGTAGGTATAAACACAATGGCCGTGGACATCATACCTTGGGAACGCAGAGGTGAAGGATTGGGCATATACACCTCGTCAACATCACTTGCAATGGCCACAGGCCCTGTAATCTCACTCTTCATGTATGAAAACGGTTTTGATTTCAACACCATTTTCATATCTGTATTCTGCGTGGGACTTACCGGATTCCTTGCCACAGCCAACATAAAGCCTGGCAAAAGCGTGGAGCGCTCAACCAGAAAATTCTCCGTAAAGAACCTCCTTTTGAATGCAGGACTGCCTGAGGCAGCGGTAATGGTGCTCCTCACCTTCGGTTACGGCATAATTACAGTATACCTCTCAATATATGCCCGCGAGGAGGTTGGTATTACCCAGGGAACCGGCTACTACTTTACAATATTCTCCGCAGGTCTGGTGGCAGCACGCCTGTCATCTGCAATGATTCTCCGCAGCGGCAGGTTCATAACAGTGTTTGCCCTTGGAATAATCTCCCTTATAGTGGGCTTCTTTATTGTAGCCTTTATCCTCAATCCGGTTGCATTCTACTGCTCCGCAATATTTATGGGTATAGGCTACGGACTCATCTCCCCTACCGCCCAAACCATGATAATAAACCTTGGGAAAGATACGGAACGTGGAGCTGCAAATGCCACATACCTCACCTTCTTTGACCTTGGTGTTGGCGCAGGAGTTTTCTGTGGCGGAATTATAGCACAGTACACCAACTATTCAACTGCCTACGCCGTTGGATTTGCATTCACAATAATAGGTTTGGTTTACCTCCTTACTGTAATAAGGAAACACTTCTACGCAAACAGATTAAGATAGCATGAAACTGCACGTTCTCATAGACAATTTGCCAAATCCGGCCAATCCTGCCCTGCAGCACGAGCACGGGCTTTGCCTGCTTCTGCAGACCCCGGAAGGGAAAAATTATCTCATAGATACAGGAGCCAGCGGAAAATTCCTTGAGAACCTCGCAATTTTGAGACAGGCTGATCCATCTCTGCCTTCAGCAGAAGAGATAGATGCCGTTATAATATCCCACGGCCACAACGACCACACAGGTGGGCTACGCAGCTTCCTTGAAGCCAATACCACAGCTAAGGTATACCTGCATTCAAGCATACAGGGGAACCTCTACTTCTCCTGTCGCAACAGGGGAGCTTCTGCTGCTTCTCCAGGAATAATGGAAGCACGCAGCATAGGAATGGAACAATCCCTCTTTGCTGAATACGGCCACCGTTTTGTGCAAATATCGGAACCGGTATCCATAACCGGCAAAATAACCCTTGTCCCAACAGGAGAATCAGCAGGCACCCGGCCAATGCCTCTTGGCAACAAATACCTGTATAAAAATGATTCTCCCGACAAATTCACCCACGAATTGGCTCTCTTTGCAGAATTTGCCCCGGAGCAATATGCTGTAATCTCCCCTTGTAGCCACCGGGGAATATTGAATATCCTTGACATGACCTTAAGGATGTCGTCCCAATGGGCAGCCTATTTTATAGGCGGTCTGCATTATGTGGATTATCTGAACGGGGATGATGCAAAAAAAGAAGCCGCCCAAATTATTCAGGCGGCCGGATATATAAAGGAAAAATATCCCAATCTTAAAATCGTTTCGGGGCATTGTACCTGCAGCAAAGCGGGAGATATACTTAAATCCGTTCTGGATGACAGGTACGCAACCTTCTGCAGCGGGTATTCTATTCTTCTTTAGTCAAAACCATTACCAGATATGGTTCACCGGTTTTATTGGAGATGGTCTGTTTTACCAGTACGTCATTTTTGATGTTAAACCAGTAAACTACATTGCTGAAGGATACCTCATCGCCAATTTTTGCCACATGATTCTCAGAAAACTTGATGCAGCTGAATGTACCTGCAGGTGTGGTAACATCCTCTTTTGCATATACTTTTCTTTCCTCAACTGAAAGTTCAATCATAACTTCAGCGCCGTTTTCCACTGTCCTCAAAACCAATCTGACAGGCTCCATAACTGTATTTTCCTCCATATGGCTCTTGTAAATGACCTTCTCTGTACCTTCAACAAACTCCAGCGAGTCCCTGTTGAACATCATAAGATCTTTTGCAAAAAGAGCTTTGAGTGAAACCTGGGAATCAACACCATTAATTTCTGATCTGACAGTGTCAGTAATTATCTCTCCATCATAAAAAGTGTAATTGTGTGCAATGGTTGCGATTGAATCATTTACATCTGTCACCTCCGAAACAAGGAACACAGTCATTGAAGTATCAGGAGTTATGTTGGTTACTTCATAATACTTCTTATCGCCAACTTCAGGCAATTGTTTTTTGTTGTTCTGCATACACGCAGAAAGTGCCATAACAATGGCCATTGAAAACATCAACAGTTTTTTCATAATTCCAGTATTTAGTTAGAATATCAAATCGTCCAATCCCAATTTTGGAACAAAATGTACACCATCCTTACGGTAGTAGGTCTGGTTCTCGCCCTCCTTAATGTGGGTAAGCTGGATGTTCTCCGCACCCTTGCCTATTGCAAGTACAAGGAGCGGTTCATGCTGGAGCGAGAACTCCCTGATGGTTTCATTCTTGTTGAACGCACCAATGCAGATTCCGTTAAGCCCCAACTCCACAGCCTTAAGGAGCATGCTTTGGGCTGCAATGCCCAAATCCACCCCTACCCAACGGTTCTCCGGAACTGTTGAGCAGATGATGATGAATGCTGTTGGCTCTGTACCCGGAAACGGGAGGTTAAGTTCTGGCAAAGCGCCTGCCCATTTAGTGTACTGCTGCATACGTGGAGCATCCTCTCCATATACAAGCTTGAACCTGAGTACCTGCTGGTTCTTGGCGCTCGGCACTTTTGTACACACATCCACAATCTTGAGCAGTTCCTCGCGGCTCACTTTATAGGTATTGTCAAATCCCCTGTAGCTGCGGTTCTTGAGCAACAGTGAGTTCAAGCTCGGATTGTTTGCCGCAGTGCTCTTTGAACGGCTTCCACCCTTGCCTGAGTGGAATTCCTCAAATTTCTTTTCAAGATAATTGTCTGCCATAACTAAAAAGTTATACCTACCGAAACTCCGGTATAAATACGTTTGTCAAAATTTGAATCTTTTGGCGACCAGTACTGGAACTCACCTTTTACAAACAATGATGTTGCCTGGGACACTACTGTTGAATATGAAGCCTCAGCACCAAAATTCCAGTAGTCGGATGACATGAACAGGATATCATTTTTGTACATGTTTGTTACAGTCTCAGATGTTTCATAAGCGCCTGTATAGTTGTACTCACCTTTCTTATTCTTATTGAAGCCAATGTTCAAGCCTGCCACAATGTTGCTCTTTTCTCCAACTGCAAAATTCTTCTTTGCATACACTTTCCATAAAGTGTTCTCTGCCTTGAGATTGGATGCAGGCAGCAGGTACTCTTCATCCTTGAACGAGTGGTCACCCTCTACTCCCGCTCTCCACGAGTAACTTTCACCTCTTTTTGCAAAGATATCATATTTTACAGACAAATTCCTGAATGAATACTTGCTCCTCACATATTTTGCAAGGGTTATCCACTCTGCCACCTCAAATGAAGAATCAAGTTCCTGGATATACTCAATACCGTCAGTTTTCCTGTCAACATATGAAAGGGTAAGTTTATTCAGATAATCTGTATTCTCACTCAACACCTGCAATGAAGAATTCCATTTGTTCTGTCTGGTTGAGCCCATTGTCTGTTTCTTGGTAGGGTTCTGGAACGCATCCTCAACCTTATAGCTGTACGCAACATCAACAAGGGTTGCAAGACCTCCATTTTTGAATCCATACTGCAGGCCTCCGCCAATCCTGTTTCCCTTGTAGAAGAAAGTTCCAACACCTACAGAACCTGAAACGAAATCAGATGTATAGTTGCCCAAACCTCTCATAATGAACACAGGACAATCCACCTCCGTATCACTTCTGTTGAAGGTACTCCTCTCATACAGGTACTCATAGTTGAAGGTGAGGCCCAAATTGCTTCTTTCACCCAACTCAAACAACAGTGAAGGGTTTGCCTTTACAGTAAGGTAATAGGTTACCGAACGGGGATCCCTCTGTTTTGCCCCTGTCTGGGTTGTATACTGCAAATCCATACCTGGAGTAACAAAACCCCACAATTGCGGAAATGCAGCCTTTACACCAAGATCATAAGACTGCTTCTTGAACTTGCTCATCACGGCATCTGCAACATAATAAGGCATATCCCTGTGGGGATCGTACAGGTTGGTAATGAAACTTGCATCTTTCTCAACAATGTTCCTGTAATCAAAAGTTCCCCACAACTGTGTCTTGCCAACAGAAGTTGCGCCATTGGTATTGAAGCCGGCCAAAGTCTCCTTCTCCCCGTCCTGGGTAAGTTTGAAATCACCCTTCTCCATATTATAGTTGAATCCCACAATGCTGTATTTGTCCAAAGGCATCACACCCATTCCTGCAGCGTTGTTGCTGGTGAACCACAAGCTGCGGGCCTGGTTCATCTCTATGTGCGGCTCCCTTACAACCTCCTGTGCAGAAGCTACAGATGCAGACAAACCAATCAAGCCCAATAATAAATATATCTTTTTCATAATCAATCTCATATTAAAGTTCTACAATCAGTTTGCCCATGTATTCCATGAAGGTATTTTAGCCCCGTTCCTTCTTGGCTGCGGAGTGGCAACCTCAAAATCCTCAAGGCTGTTGTTGGTATCCTGGTAAACCACCCTGCCGTCTTCCTTCACCTCCTTAACCTTACGGCTCACACTCTTTGCAAGGTAAGTTCCCCCTACCCATGTTGCGCCGGCATCAAGAATGGCAGGCATACGTTTCTGGGTAATCTTTGACTCGTTGAGCATAAGCTCCACTGCATCCTCAAAGTTAGAAATAATATGCCATTATGTTTAAGAATTATATCACATATTTCATACAGCAACATAAGAGGTTACTGTAATACTATTTACTGCCATTCAGAACAAAGCGTCCATATCAATCTTTGCTATAATTTGGTCGCTATACATTCCATCTTTCATTCCAAAAGTGGTAATCATCGTGGGAATAATGCTACTCCTTGTTCCCGTAACCTCCTTAAATACACTTATGCGATTCTGGATTTTTAGAAATTCCTCTTTGCTGAGACTATACAAATCCTCACTGTACTTCACCTCACAAAGGTTTATGGTATTATCCGCACGATCTATGATTATATCAATTTGCGCTCCGTTCCCAACTTTATTGGTTTTCCAAGTATAGAACTCGGTTGATACGCTTGCAATACCTAATGCCGATTTAATTTGCGGAATATGCGATTTGCATATACGCTCAAAAGCTAGGCCATACCAAGCTGTAATCTCCGACGTATTCACATTACGTGACCAGAAATGCTCCTCTACAATATTTTTGTTGGCAAATGTATTATAGAATATGGTGTAAAAGTCTACCAGCTGGTATATAGCCGAATTTGCTTTAACCTTTTTCTCCCTCACATTATACTTGCGTAAGAAATCGCAATATACAAGGTCCATAAGCATATCACCCAACTTTCCATTATTTGATGTTCCGAGTTTTTCACTCAGTTCCTCCCTAGTAAGTCCCTTTGGATGTTTTGCAAGCAGAGAGATGATTTCCAGGTATGGTTGTGGATTCTTAAACAACGAAAAGAACAATCTTCGGTACTCCTTCTTCAACTCGGCATTGCCACTGAAAAACAATCTGTCAAGACCAGTTGCAGGACTGTCACTCTTCTCAAACAGACTCATGTAATATGGTACGCCACCAATAGCCATATATACCTGGATGATGCTGAGCCTGTTCCATACAAAGCCATTGTTGGCAAAGAACTCCTCTGTCTCTCCGAGAGTAAATGGGTGCAGGTGCATTTCGTGAGTAATACGGTCGTGAAGACCTCCATGATTATCAATGACATTGCGGACCATCCACGATGTTGCAGAACCACATACAATCAGCATAATCTCTGACTGCCAATTTGCCCAATTGTTCCAGAAATGGCCTAGAGCATTTACGAATCCCGCCTTGGGGGTATCAAGACAAGGTAGCTCATCAATAAAGATTACACATCTTTTCCCTGACTCAATCTTAAGCTCAAGAAGTTGGCGAAGAGCAAAGAAAGCATTAATCCAGTTCTGATTCTTCTTTCCCTTATAGCCATAGGTTTTAAGTGCTGTATGGAAAGCGTTCATCTGTTCAGACTTACCGCCCTCCATTACTCCAGTCATATCAAAAGCGAACTGATTCTTGAAATGCTGACGGATAAGATAGGTTTTACCTACTCGTCTTCTACCATACACTGCAATAAATTCAGCCTTGCCGGAATTGTAGTATTGGTCAATCTGCGCCAACTCCTTTTTTCTGCCAACTATAATCTGTCCCATAAGATTTGATTTTTCTTTCCGAATGCAAATTTAGTGACATTTTCAATAAAAATAGCCGATAAGCTGCGAAAGTTTGAAAAAAAACGCAACTTTCGCAGTTTATCGGCCACTTTTTCAATTTCAGCCCTGTTTACTCCACCACCTCAACACGGCCTGTGCCTGATTCGCTGATGCTGATGTCAGACTCGTCCACTGTTGCTGTACATTTGAAAATGTAGGTATCAGGGGTAATGTCTGTAACCTTCATCTTGTAAAGGTACGGATACTCAGAGTCCTTTACTACTGCACCATCGAACAATGTAAAGGTAACGTCAAAACCGTATTTCACATACTCAAGTTCAGGGACAAACTTAACCTGCAGGGAGTCATTGTTCCTTATTGTAAGCAACGGGGAATTGTATCCGAGTTCCTCGCTTTCAAATGTCTTTTCCTCACCTGTAGTGATGTTCTTGAGGACAAATTTGGCAGCGCCCGTATGGTTTATCTTTGTTTTCTCGCAAGAAGTTGCAACAAGGGCAAGGATTGCAACTATTACAAATGATTTCAAAAATTTCATAATGTTAATATTTGTTAAAGGCAAAAATACAAAAAAAGCCGCTTGTTCAGCGGCTTCTCTGTGATCCGCCTGGGGCTCGAACCCAGGACCCCAACATTAAAAGTGTTGTGCTCTACCTGCTGAGCTAGCGAATCATCCCGTTTTGGGACTGCAAATATAGAGTTTTTTTTTCAATAGCCAAAATTTAATGCAATTTTGGTTAAAAAAGTTATATCTCCTCCACAAGACTATACTCTGCCTCCCAATCTTCTGCCTTAACAACCAGCTGGTTATAAGAATAATCCACATCCAGCCTTATATCACTCAAATCCGGGCTCTGTATATTGTATCCGTTATTTTCCAGATACATTCCAATAGGGATATCCAAATCTACAAGCACCTTTCCCAAACTTCCGTCCACTTCCCTCTTCCTTATAAACAATGAGAGCAGAATGTTTTCCGTATCGGGCTGGCGCAATATCCTTCCCGACAATTTGGTGTAGTAGTTGCCAAGATCAGAGAATTCCATCCTGGTGGAGACCCCGTTTCCGTAAAAATCCCCGTTTACACAGAATCCCCCCTTCGCACACTTGAGTACAGCCTCTATGTCAAAATCAATCCCTACCCAACCCTGCAGATAGAGTTCTACCGTAGCAAACTCCTTGCGGGGCACAACCTTCAGATACGATTCCTCCCCGTTTGTACTTATTATGCTCCTGCTTGAATAGAGGGAATCTGAGGGGATATCTTCCAGCTTCAAGATTGTTGTACCTTGCGAATACCTCTCCTCAAGCTCTGTTCCACCCCTTATATTGCCCCACAACAAGCATTCCACCTCACCGTAACGGGGTACCTCAATCACATACGGCGCCACATAATCCCTCCTGTATATGGTATCCTTGCATATCATCTCCCCCGCCCCGTTGAAAAGCCACATCTGCCACTCACGGATGCTTCTGTCAACACCCTGCATATCCACAGTAAGGTACGAAGGGCATACATCCCTGTCTTCAAACACCCTGCATCCTCCACACAGCCACACCGCCAGTACCCCTGCCAAGACTACCGCACAATTTTTAAAATTTGCCATAACCGGAACGCATTACCTAAAACTCCACTACACTGTCTGATGCCGGCTCCCAGTCCTTAACGCTTACGGTTGCCAGCAATGTACCCTTCTCAACATCGGAATTCGGGTCAGTGGAGCCGGGTCTTTTGATTGTTATGTCTACAGAATAACAGCAGTTCCTCTTGAGTTCCTTCAGTACCACAGGGTAATAGTAAACGGTACCGTTGAGTTTCCCCTCTACAACTATCCTTGTAAACTTTTTCCCATCCTGCTCCTGGGAAAATCCGTTTTCAAAAGAGTAGAAATAGTGGGGAGTTGTATAGCCGGCATCAGATATGCTTGAGCCAATGTTGTCATAAATCATCCCTTCCATTGTACAGGCATCTGCATCATCCTTCTTTGCCTCACCCTGATTGTATACCCTCAGGTTGTCTCCTTTACCGTTGCAAATCAATTTTTCTGCCTGCGCATGCAACAGATATGCCTTCACCTCCTGCAGTTCCATATCCTCATACGGTCCATCCTTGAATGCTGTCTTTATTGAGTTCACCTTTACCCTGGCAACAAGCCTTTTTATAACAAACGACACGGTTGATGCAATCTTCAGATGCTCCTGCACCCCTCCTACCATAATGAAATTCTTCAGCCCCTCATCATCCAGCACTGCAGTCTGCTGCTCAAAAAGGGCCCTGGTATTTATCCCTTTCCAGTTTGCCCTGTGGGAATTGGCAACTGCATAAATCATCTTTTCTCCTGTAGTTGTCTGTACCTCAAGATTGGTAAGGTCTCCAAGTTCCGCTGCCGTAAACTTCCTGTATCCGTCCAGCACACCGTCGTCCTGCGCCCCCGGATTTATCCTGAACACAAAAATCTCCAAAGTCTGTATATGGTTGTCATCACTTTGTATACCGTGTCCGCCACCAGTAGCCCTGGTTTGCTCACCGGTATTCAAATTCACATACAGCACACTCTCCTGCAACGGTTCTGTCTCCACTTCCAGATTGCTTTTGCTGCAGCTGCAAGCCAAAAGGGCTGCCGCCGCCATAAATAAGATTCTCTTCATAACTTAAATTTTTTAATAATTGTTGAACATTCCGTATTTCTTTATCAATGCACTGATTTCAGGATCCAGATTTCCCCTGTGCCTCATTGCCCCATCCTGCTCTACAGAGTTGAGGAAATGCTCCACTGCCAGCTTCTCCTCGCCCAGCCTTCCGTACACCACTGCAAGCATATAATCCCTCCTGGCATCCCTCGGCAACCGCTGCAGGATATCAAGGGCAGACTTGTTGTAATCCATACACACATAGGCCACCGCCGTATTGTAACAGTCATAAGGCCTGAGCAGGGTTACAGCAAGCTTATAATCCCTGTTCCTCAAGGCTTCAACGCCCCGCATGTACACACTGTCAAGCACCGTAGTATGCACAGTATCCTTGAGCATCCCCTTCCTGTGGAGCTTGAAGTTGAACTTTACCCTCCTCAACCGTGGATATATCTCCTTCTGCACCTTTGCAAAATGTGGCATCTGCTTCAAAATCAGCTCTCTCCTGTCCAGATCCTCCTCGGCGGTACATCTCTCAAGCAGAGCAGGATCACAGTTAAAAAGAGTATCGCTGCGCAACATTCCAAACAACCCCTCCCAATCCTCGGAAACCTCTGTAATTCTTATGTTTCCCTCTCCAAAACCGTCCGGTTCCGCTTCAGCTGCAACCTTATACTCCTCATCACCGTTAATCTCCCACACACTCTTTTCCAAAGAATCCCTGTAATGCCCCATATAATCCATCACATAATCCTTTATGGACTCACCCCTTCTTCCCGACAGCTTCCTGTTCACATGTATCTTTCCCTCAGGTGAGCAGGCTGCAGTAATGTGGATGGAATCCATAACATAATCCTCATTTGAGAGTATCTGGGCAATATTCTCCTTCAGGGAGGCCAGCTCCCCTCCGTTCTCCCCCACTTTGGGATCCACTCTCCACTCTCCCTTCCCGAACTCAATATTGTACATCGCATCAAAATGGAGATCCCTTGAGACAACCTTTTTAAGATACCGCTCAGTATTGTCGGTGAAGGAGGAGATTGAACTGATGTAAAAGGTAATGGGCTCCGTTCCGCGCAGTGTGCACAGCCTTCTGCCGTTGGTATACACTTCCCCGTCCATAACCATATCAACCCTCCTGAGCCCGGCCCGTGTGGCTATCCTCTGAACATAAAAATACCGTATCTCACCCACACCCGGATCATGCACCACAGAATCCAGCCTCACACCCCCTTCCGGGTAAGGGTCCACCACAAAACGGCTGTAAATCCTTCCGCTGGAGCGTTCCATACGCCGGTTAATCTTCTCAAGCACACTTCTGCGGTAATGCTCCTCAATATTCATTTCCATACCCGCTTCTGCATTGCGCTCCCTGAATCTCTCCATCATTCTCCCCTTGCGGAACAATGTATCCGCAACCTCTCCCGGCACTATTCTCCCCATATAATTGCTGTACATCCTGTGCTCCCATTCCTGCACTTTCCTGAACCTTTCCCCTGTAATGAATATCCTGTCTGCGGCAAGTGTATCCCCCAGGAACATGTAGCGTGGAGAAAACCTCACCTGCCACATGCTTTTCTGCAACTGCTGTGGTACAGCAAGCTCAAAAACCAGATCCACCACACCGTTCCTCTCGGCCACATGCCTGAAACGGGCCTCAACAACTATCTCATTAAGCTGTTCCACAGCAACCATCTCCCCGATCTCCTCATCCATCACCGCATTCATTATTATCTTGTTTCCCTGAAGGTCATTTACCTCAATTACCTGGGGCTTTTTCTGCAATGTATCATTTACAGGAGCAGAATAGACATCATCCAAGCTTCCCACCGCCACAGCAGCTGTTATGCCTCCATCCCTCACCACAGCAAGTTTCTTTCCTCCCGCACACCCGGCAACCATCAGCAGGGCCGCAACCAACAACAGTACAACCGCTACCCCCCTTACCAGGGAAGCCCATCCGTAGCGGCCGGCCAGCAGCCTGGCCAAAGGGCCCCCACATCCTCTGTTCTGAGACCTCTCCATACTACAATACCCTTAAGATTTGAACCATTATATTGGACGGCACCAGGTACCCTCCATTCATTCTGGCAATCACCTTACCGCATTTTGGGCAGGCGTATTTTGTATAGGAGGTATATCCCCCCTGCACACCCAGCCCAACATTGAGGTTCCATTTGCTACTGAGCATAAATGCATATCCGGCGCCCAGTCCGGCGCCATAGGCATCACCTTCGTAGGCATATTTGTCAACTATACCTCCGGTATTGTATCTCATATAACCCACATAGGAATCCAGGAACCACCCGGTATTGGAATACCAGAACCAGTACCTTGCCCCCGTGGCCACTCCTGCCACCCTGTTCTGTATCTGCCGCTGGAATTTGAATGTAAAGGGATTGTACCTGCCCCTTATATAGAAGGTCCAATTGGGTGAAGGGCTTAAACCAAACTCCCCGTTGATTGTTCCAAGATTGAGATAATCCAGCAGATTGGCTGAAACGTGCATGTTCTGTCCGTTTGCAGTAACGGCGCCCGTGAGGGCTGTTGCAAGTGCAACAATAAAAAAGAGCCTTTTCATTCCTTTTTTTTGTTGGCGAAAATAGCTCTGCAAAACAAGACAGTATGCCTGAAAAAGATAAAGTTTGATTTTTATTGCTCTTTTTAAAAAAAGCAAAACATACATTAATTTAAAATTTTTAGAATATGGAAAAAAAACATTGGTGGAGCCCCCTCATTCTGGGAATTCTGGTTTTGGCTCTTGGTATTGTAATCCTGATTTTCCCTCAGGCAAGTTATCTCACAATGACACTCCTTTTTGGAATTGTAATAGCCTTGTCGGGAATAATGTACATCGGTTTGTCATTTAGCAAGGAAGTAAAAGGGCGCGGATGGCTCATTGTTTCCGGCATAGTTGAAATATTCCTTGGAATTTTCCTTGCCCTTTCACCTGCCATTTCGGCATTGGTAATCCCTATAGTTCTCGGATTCTGGCTCCTGTTCAAAGGTTTTACCCTTATTGGAATGGGTTACTCCTTGAGCAGCATCAAAGGGAGCGGCTGGGGATGGACAATTTTCTCTGCAATCCTTCTTATCCTCTGCGGTGCAATAATCCTTCTGCAGCCCGTGTTTTACGGCATAGAGGCAGTGATACTCTGGAGCGGAGTCTCATTTATCATTGGCGGATGCACCCTAATGAACTACGCATTCAAGCTCAAGGACCTCAATGAAGATTATATTGAAGCATAAAAAATACAGGACATTAAAAAAGGGTGAATCAAAAGTTCACCCTTAATGATGCCTGTACCCTGTTGTTGTGGTGGAGAGTGCCGTCCATGTTTTTCCTGCTTCCCCACAGATACTCAACTCCCGTAGTAAGTACCGGCGATACCTTCCATATAAGATTGGTCACAAAATACACACCTTCCTTATACAAATCATCTTTCTCCCCCTGGAAATTGTCCGGCAAGAAGCATTTCACCTCACTGAAAGTGGCAGAAGCGGATAGTCTCTCATTTATAAGATACTGCAGGCCAAGATAAGAGCCAACTACCTCAACCCCCTCCATTTTGCCGCTTGCGCCGTCCACATTCACCATATCCAGCCCCTGTCCCTGCAGATCCTGCACATACGAGGCAATACCTTTCCCAAACACAGTCTGGCTATACAAATTCAATCTGTCGGTCAGCGGGCTCACTCCACTCAGTTTCACCGCCATTCCAAGCTGGGAGCTGTTTTCCCCCACAACCGCATTATGGTACTGCAGGTCCCTGATTATTCCCGACAATCTCAACCATCCTTTCCCCCCTTTCCATCCATACTGCACATAGAAAGGGATGTCGGGAAGACGCTGGTTCACCCCATAGTTGTATGCACCGTAGGTTGCATTTACAGAAGGCATCTCCAGTCCGGCACCCACTTTCCAGTGTTCTCCCAGATTCTTTTGCCAGTCAATTACAGCATTGAACAGGAATGTCATTGCATTGGGCCCCTGCTGGTCTATTGTCTGGGCTGCTGCCGCACCGTCAGTAAAGAGGCTTGTGGTATATCCTATCGTAAAATTGCGGTAGGTCATATAGGCGGCCTTCAGTGAGAACCCGTAGTTGTCCATTCCATTGGCAAAGCCAAAATCAATATATGCACCCACTTTATTATCTGTATGCGGAAGTGCAACAAAGTTGAAGAACAGGTTGGATGAGGCGGCACTCATCTGTACAAGAGACCCGTTTCCCCGAGCAGCATCCATAGGTATTGCACTTGTTACAAAATAGATGGGGCTCCCAATGGGATTCCCGAAATCGTATGACATCGACCCCCTGATATAACCGCCAATACCAAGATAAAACTCCCTCTCTTTTCCAATTACCGAGAATCTGGGCATTCCCGGGGCGTTGAAGTATTTTGGAGCATTCTCTTCAAGCACTTTCAACACTATTGTATCCTGCCCATTTACCTTTAGGACAGAAAAAGTGGCCGCACACAGGCAGGCCACCATAATTTTAAAGATTTTCATTGTGTTACTCATTATCTTCAATTACAACAACCCTGTTAAGTTGTGCACTGTCAAATTTCTGCTGGCTGGAACCTACTGCGTCAATTCTCAGCTGTGAAGGATCTACACCGTATTTTTCAACCAATACTTTATGTACAGCCTCGCCTCTCTTCTGGCTCAATGCCATATTGAACTCAGGGGTACCGGTCTCCTTGTCGGCAGAAGCAAAGATTACAAAGCTCTTTGCAGGGAACTGTTTTATGACATCAGCCATATAGCCAAGATTGATGATGGACTTTTGGGTAAGGTCCGCTTTACCAATCTCAAAGAATATTGCAAGGTCCGGCATCAATGGAACAGTCATCTCCACACTGTTGGCATTGTTGAGCTCTTCCTTTACATTCTTGAGCTGCATCTCCAGCACAGAACGCTGCTGGTCTGCCTTCCTGAGCATCCCCTCCAGCTGTGCAATCTCCTGAACATAACGTGTATTGTCCTCAACTACTATAAGGTCTGATGCCCTCTGGAAACCACGGGTATTGAATTTGTATGTAATGCCGGCTGTAACAGTAGCCATAACATTTACACCATCACTCCCGTTTGAATGGGCAAACCTCTGGTTTACAAACATTGTACGCATATCAATGCTTACATCAACTGCATCTGAGATCCTCAGATTATGCAACAGGCCGGCATTTGCCGCAAGTTCATTCTTTGATGTACCGTTGCCCTCGCTCCTTGCAAGGCCAAATCCCACATAAGGGACAAAATTCCAGAATCTGTCAACTCTTTCTCCGCCAATTGCATTTGAAATGTTCCACAAGAAATCGCCATGGATATTCATTGTATTGAACTTCTCCTTATAGAAACCTTTAGCATCAGCCTTTCCTTCTGAATAAGGTGAAAGCCCATGGCTCCATCCCTTGGCCTTGAGGCCCGAATACTGCATCCTTACTCCAACAGAAGGGGTAATCCATTTACCGGCAGAAATGTCAAGGGCAGGTGCAAACCTCTTTCCCAAAGAACCGTGCGAATCATCAGAACCAAAATAGACCTGCACACCGCCGCCTGCAGAAACAAACCAGTTGTCCCAAAAGCCGTTTGTAACATAAGGACCTTTTGCATTTTCAATTTCTATTACTGTTTCATCTTGTGCAAACACCGGTGAACACATAATGGCAACCGCCATAATCATAAAAACTTTTTTCATACGCTTGAATTTTAAATTAACCGTTTCCCATCTCAACACACATATATCAAATTTGTTTTGCATGGGGGCAAAATTTTAAAAGCAAGAACATTCCGTCCCCTTCTTTGTTTTTATTGGGAAACTGAACAAAAGAATCCAAGCGTATGAAAAAATTTTTTATCCTATCACTGGCCCTACTTACCTTTATAACTTATGGAAACACATTAAGAGCA
Organism: Bacteroidales bacterium; assembly: GCA_017380095.1. GTDB lineage: Bacteria > Bacteroidota > Bacteroidia > Bacteroidales > UBA932 > Egerieousia. The sequence goes on along the minus strand of JAFOER010000074.1, from coordinate 11,331 downwards.
CAGGAGAATGTCTCCCAGGATTTTGGTTCTGAATCAACAATGACCCCTCAGGAGGCAAGAAAAGCTGCAAGGGCAGCCCACAAGAGGGCAATGGAGGCCCAACAGCTCAAAGATTTCCAGAAAGCAGTTGATGCCATACAGAAAAGTTCATTTGTAATAGAGGTAGACCAGCTTCTGTTCCCGCAAGGAACATCAAAGTTTGTTTCAAGCCTTACAAACTTCATCTCAATGAACCAGGGGAATGCTGTAATCCAGATTGCAACCAGCTACTACAATCCCGGCCCCAACGGATTGGGAGGAATTACTGTTGAAGGAAAAGTTTCGGATATAAAGATGACCACAGACAAAAAAGGATTTGTCCGCTACAACTTCAACGTGCAGGGAATGTTTGTTTCTGCCAATGTAAATGTACAGTTGTTCGGCAACGGAAACAGGGCTACCGTTACAGTTTATCCTAATTTCAACAACAACAACCTTACAATGACAGGAATTGTAGTACCTTATGCAGAGTCAAATGTCTTTCAAGGCCAGACATTTTAGATACATATGACTTCATCGGAGGTAAGGTACCACAAATAACCCTTCACATTTTTATAACCCATTCTGGTGAGCAGTTCCATATATCTGCTCACCTGTTTTTTATATTTCTCTCCCAACTGCGGATTCTCCTTGTGGGCAGTACCGAATTTATAATCAATCACTACAGCCTCATCCCCCTTAATTATCACCCTGTCTGGACGTCTCTCCTCTCCCCACTTTGTGAGAATTGTACACTCATTGATTACTGTCCACCCGCTGTTGAACCACCCGTACCCGGCAACAGATTCAACCTTGGCGTTTACCATAGCAAGCAGTTCCTTCTCCCCGCACGAGGCAACCCCCTCCCTGCACGCTTTTGCCACGGCACCGGGTATGCTCTCAGGATAATCTATGAGAGAGAATACATAGTGCATTGCTATACCGTGCTCCCTTATTGATTCCCCATCCCCTATTGTGCCGCTTGTTGCAGCCATACGCATCCTGTTTTCATTTAAAGGAGCTGCAAAGACATTCTCCAGGATCAGTTTCTGCGCAGGAGCACTTCCTCCTGCAACTGCCGAGTGCTCCCCAATGAGAGTTTTCCCTTGCCACTCACCGTCACCTTTGTGATGCGTACTGCAATAAGCATACAGAATATCAGACATGCTGGAACGGGACGGGCCGTTCTTCTTCATTACCGGCTCCGGGGCAAACACTACAAGTTCCCTTTTTGGACGGGTAAATGCCACATATACAGTATTCATTGCATCTACATAAGCACACAGTTTCTCATTGAGGTACATATCTGCGAACTCCGTATCCAACAATCCTTTCGAATATTTAACAGGTACAGGCCACCCCTTGTAGCTGCACCACAGATTTGGAGCAAGAAGCGGCTGATGGTCAAGTGACTCATAGAGGAATGGAATAATTACAACATTGAACCCCAAACCTTTTGACTTATGGATGGTCATAATCCTTATGGCATCCATATCCTCCGGAGCAGAGATTGTGCATTTTATACCGCTCTCATCCCACCATTTTACAAACTGGGCTATGTTTGTACCGTGATTGGCGGTAAAATCGAGCACAAGATCAAGGAATGCCTGCAGAAATGCAACATCCTTGCGCTCCTCCTCCACAAGCGTCTCCCTTATAATTGCCTCACACAACTGGTATAGTGAATATCTCCCAATCTGCTCTGTCTGGGGAATATTCTGGAACATCTTAAGGATCCTCAACGTATCGCTCTGCGGATTGTCCATCTCCCTCAACACATTCACAACCTTCTGTACGGCAACGGAAGAGGCCACATAAAGCGAATCACTGGAAATGATGTCATAACCGCACTCAAGAAGTTTCCTGGCCACCAGATTACCCTCCTTGCCCTTTCTCACCAGCACTGCAATATCCCTCTTTGCATAACCGGCCTGCAGCAGCTGCTCCACCTTGCCAGGCAACATTGAAAGCACTGTATCCTCAAAAAGTTCATCCGATTGCGGCACAAACTCTATATCCACACATCCCGGATTCTCCAACCCCTTCCCCGATATATTCTGGGCAAATCCTCTGTACACCTCCTCAATGGGACCCTCCATGTTTTCATCATAAATCATCTGCACCTCTCTTGCACAGAAATCAAAAAAGCTGTTGTTGAACTCCACAATATTGGCACCGCTCCTGTAATTGGTATCCAGAGATTCCTCACTCACCTCATCCTCCCTGAACTGGCCGAAAATCTCCTTACCAAGGATTTTCCAGTCAGAACCTCTCCACCTGTATATGCTCTGCTTCACATCCCCTACAATAAGATTGTCCTTGCTCTCATCCAGGCTGTTCTTGAGCAGAGGATAGAAATTCCTCCACTGCAGGGAGGAGGTATCCTGGAACTCGTCAAGCATATAATTCTCCAGCTGTACACCAATCTTCTCATACACAAACGGGGTGTCGCTCCCGTCAATGATACGGTTGAGCAACTGGGCCGACTCAGAAAGCAGAATTATGTTCTTCTCCCTGCAATACTCCAGCACCCTTGCATAAATGTCATTGAGAATTCCCAGCACATTCACATTTGCCAGTACCGCACACGCAGATGCATACTCTCTGTAATCCTCCTCAAAATGTCCGATTATCTTCCCGACAACTTCATTCAGCGGCACATAGATTCCCTCAATGGCCGCAGGACATTTCTTCCCGGCAAACCATTTGCCCATATCATCATGCAATGCCAGAAAACTTGCCCCCGGAGGTTCAATTCCACCTTTGCCGCCGCTTTGCTGCAATTTTCCAAAATATTTGAACGGAGATCTGCTCCCCCCCTTGAAATCTTCCGGTGAGAGTCCTGCCCCCGCCATAATGCCGAGCCCCTCCTTCCCGAGCGCTGCCCCCTTTTTCTCAAAAGCATCCACAACACCCTTGAGGCTTCCCTTGAGCAATGCCACCTCCGCCACAGAAGACTTCTCAAAGCTGTCGCCGCACGCCTCCATTGCCAACTTGAACTCCTCAGAGAAAAGCTGTCCCCCCAACCTCATTATCTCCCCCTTCACATTCCATGAACCACCCTTGTCCACTGCATCCAGGGAGTACTCTATCAGCCAGTCCAGCAGTTTTCTGCTCTCAGGGGTATCAAGATTGGAGAACATCCTGTCCACAGCCTTGGCCAGGACACTATCCCTGTCAAGTTCAACATTATAGGTTGCCATCTTTCCAAGCTCACGTGCAAACGAGCGCATCACCATCTGGAAAAACTTGTCAATGGTACTTACCCTGAATGATGTATAATCGTGCAATATGGAAATGAGAATCTCTCGGGCGCGCCCCCTTACCCACTGCTCATCCCTCCCGGTAAACTCCATTATCTGCCCAAGATAATCAGACCCGGTGCCAGGCTGTGACAAAGTGAAGAGCTCCTGCAGGATCCTCTGCTTCATCTCGTCTGTAGCCTTGTTGGTAAAAGTTACAGCCAATATATGCTTGAAGGCATAAGACTGCCCAAAGAGCAGTTTAATGTACTCCCCTGTTAACCTGTGTGTCTTTCCTGCGCCAGCAGACGCCTTGAATATCTGTAACATATCTTTTACCTCTGGCAAACAGCCTTTAATTTACAATAGCCGCAATGCTTCTCCTGCGGATTGGCAAAAAACGGCACATCCTCATTGAAAATCTCCTCAACGCACTGTGTAAGGAGTCCCTTGAATTCAACCAGCGAGTCGTGCTCCAACAGCAGCTGCATAGGGTGTTCCTTTGCAATCTTCTTCAAAGGATATATGGTAAGGAGAGCATCCTTAATCTTCTCCCCCCTTTTCATTTCATCCTGGAAATATATGAGTGCATACAGGTACAGCTGCGCTATGGCCTTGTATCTTCCGTCCCCCTCCTTGTCAAAGAGCACAGGAAGCTCAAACTTGCTGTCTGGAGCAGTAACGGCCCCGGTCTTGTAATCCACTATTCTGGTGATGTTCCCCTCTGCAAGCACATCTATCCTGTCTATGAACGCCTTGAAGTTTACACCCATCCTGCCGTCAAATATCGGGAGGACATATCTGAATTTTCCCTCTCCTGCCACATACCTGAACGGTGCTGCCACCATATCCTCAGCCAAAGCAAGTGAAATGTACTTGCGCAAAAGGGCCTCAACAATCTTGTGCTGTCCCTCAAGTTCCTCCAGGTGCATATGCTCCGCAAAACCCTCCAGAATATGTTTTCCTATCCTCTCCTTCCCGGCCATAAGCTGTGCAACAGTCTCCTTCCCCACAATCTTCCCTTCATGCTCCTTGTACAGCTCCTCCATCACGTGGTGGAAAATGCTTCCGAACACATTGCTCTCCACACTCTCCGAAACCTCATCCTCATCCTTCATCCCCTCCACATTCTCTACATAGAATTTGAGCGGACATGCTATATAGTTGCTCAGGGCACTTGCAGAGAGGGCCCTTCCCCCCTCTACCGTAAACATCTGCACCAGTTTCTCCATAACGGCTCCCCTCTTTTCCACCTTTAGCTGCTGTGCCTGCCCGTTAAGGAGCGGCGGCACAGAAACTGCCATCTCCTCAAGCGGAACCCTGAAATGGTACTTGAGCTGCTTGATATACCTGCTCTCCTCACCAACAGAAAGCCCCTCGGTACGGGTATCATAAATCATATACACATTCCTTGCCCTGCATATGCTCCTGTAGAAATGGTATGCCGCAATGCCGTCCTGCAGCTCATAGGTAGGGAGTCCGAACCCTACCCTCAGGTTATACGGTATTATTGAATTGGAAACTGCACTCTGCGGAAACTTGCCCTCGTTTGCAGAAACAATTATTACATTGTCAAAATCCAGGGCACGTGTCTCCAGGGTACCCATTACCTGAAGTCCGGCCAGCGGCTCACCCCTGAACGGCACCACTATTCCCCTGCACAACTGTTCAATGAACCTGTAGCAGGTAGCCCCCTCCATAGGTATCTCCAACTGCCTTAACCTGGCCAGCTGGGAGTAACATTTGTATACAAACTCCCGGTCCCATCCGTCAAGTGCAGAATCCAGATACTCCAGCAGATCCATAAGATATGCCAGTATCCCCTCAGCACCTTCCGCCACTACAAGGAGCTTTGAAAGGAACTCATTGCCACAGGCAAGCACAGCTGACTCCACGGGTACATTTATCATGTTGCCCTCTATCACCTGCCGGCGTATCCTCTCCCCCTCCTGTGGAGCGAGCCGCTTCACATACTCATGGGAAAGGAGCTCCAGCAACGAATTATGGTAAAATGTTTTCCCGTTCCTCCCCAACTTCACATCACCCTGCAGCTGCTTTACCAGCCCCATGAACGAAGCCAGCGGTGTGGCAGACAACGGATATCCCATTGTAACATTTATGGATTTGAACTTTTGCGGTATTGAATTGAGCACCGGCATAAGCATATTTTCGTCGGGAAGGACAATTGCAGTGGAGAATGACTCCCCCTCATCCACCTCCTCTTCAGGAAAAAGTTTCTCAAGGATATCTGCAACCACAAATGCCTGTCCTGCTCCCGACGGAGATGCATATACCCTTATCTTCTGTTCCCCAGCGGGCACCGTCTCCCCCTTCAGACTGTATTTGGAAGGGAATTCACTTGCACATCCCCTAATTATTTCCGAAGCTCCATTGAGGGGATCAGTAAGCATAGGTCCGTAGAAATCCCAGTAAAAATCACCTTTCCCGCAATCCCTCAGATGCTGCATTATCCTCTTCTCGCACACATTTGGAGCATTGAATCCAATGAAAACTACAGTTTTGTCAAACTCATGCCCCTTTATTCCATCGGCCACCTTGCGGTATATCTGCCCTTCATATCCTACCCCCTTCTCCTCAAGAGCCCTGTTGAAATTTACATACAGAGCATACATGATTCCCCAAATTGAAGAGAAGAACTCCTTCTTCTGGGTAAATGTACCCCCTTTGAGGTAGTTTGTCCAGAAACACTTCACGGCATCAAGCTGTCGGGAAGAAAGAAATGAAAAATCACTCTCCAGCTCCTTAAGTTCCTTCACATTGGTAAAGAGCTGGCGGGGATTCACCATATATTTGTCTATATCATTGAAATCCTTTAGGATGACATCTCCCCAATGGACAAACTCATCAAACGGTTCCCTTGCACTGCCCGGTTCCTCACCATACCTTATTGCAACATACTCCTTGTAAAGCACATAAAGCTGTTCTATAAAATCTGCATCTCCCAATCCCGACAAATCCTGCACGAACTCATTTATGGTAATGATTTTTGGAGAGAACACCGGCCTGTTCCACAACGCACCCCACTCCTGCCCCACATACCTCTGGAAAAACTTCACAGACCTGCGGTTGGGGAGCACAAACGTACAATCCAGATTGTTGCCGGTTACAAAACATCTTGCAACCTCCCTTAAAAACTGATTTTCCATATCTTCTATCTCAATCCCATAACTTTATTCTTGTCCCCCACTACCCATACGGTATCGCCAGGCTGTATTATGGTGGCAGACGTTGTCCTTATGAATGTATTGCTGTCTTCACCCTCAAGGCCCACCAGCAGTACACCAAACTTTTCCCTTATATTGGTAATGTTGGCATTCTCTCCAATCATAGGGGAACTCTCATGCAGGGTTATCTGGAACAGCTCCATCTCCTCAGAGGCGCCTGTCCTCGGTTTCACCTTCTCCTCTGCCGCCTCCTTGAAATCCAGTATCTGCTTGTCAGTACCAAGGATAATGAGAATATCCATCGGGAATATGATCTCCGTATTCACCGGAAGATCTATAATGTCCATACCCCTGAGCAACTGCAATACAAGGGCTCCTGTATTCTTGCTCCTGTGTATCTGGGAAATGGTCTTTCCGGCAATGAAAGAATTGGGCTCAACTTCAACCTTCTCTATATGGAGCTCATCTGCAAGCTCACGGGGCATTACAAGCGAACGCCTTCCCCCCTCGCTGTGCAGGTTTGTAAGGAACCGGCTCTCAATCTGCGAGTAATAGTTCTTTATCTTCTTTGACACCAGCACAACGGAAATTATGAGGGCACACAATGTAAGTACCGCACCGTAACCCATTGCAATATAGAAGGACGATGTAATTGAAATGGCAATAATTGCAATCAGATACTTGAGGATCATCATAAACAGGAGCGGCCCGCGGGCAAACTTCTGGTCCTGCCATATCTTGTCAAATGCACCGTCGCTGTCCTTCCTCTTTAGCAGTCCCCACAGGAACGGGAACATTGCGGAGAGGTTTATTGCAAATGATATTATCCTTATATACATCGCCTCCCCAAAAATCCTTACAATATGCGGATAAATTATCTGGGTAAAGAAGATGTTCACAAACAGCATCCATCCTATATATATGAAGAGCCTCAATATATATGACTTGAGCAGCTTGTTCCACTCGCTCTCCTGGTTAAGGGTCTTGCGTCCTGTACCGAGCCTCTCAATAACCGTTCTCCACTGCGGTTTTACACTGGTATAAATGAAATTGTACAACGGCTCACCCAGCTTCATCCAGTAAGGGGTTATGAATGTTGTAAGGATTGAAACCGTAACAATAACCGGATACAGATGCTCCGGCACCACCTTATGGTCCAGTCCCATCTGCACTATAATGAACGAGAACTCACCAATCTGGCACAAGCATATTCCCGAGAGTATCGCATTTTTCAGGGTCTGTCCGGAAAAGAGGAGACCCAATGTGGCAGCAAGGGGCTTTGCAGTTACAATTACTGCAGAGATGAGCAGTATCTGTTTCCAGTACTGGAGAATTGCTGAAGGATCAACCAGCATACCAACCGACACAAAGAAAATTGCCCCAAAGAAATCCTTTATTGGCTTGGTAAGCTTAACTATCTTGTCACTCTGAATGGTACCGCTGAGGATTGAACCCATTACAAAAGCGCCAAGCGCCTCTGAAATTCCTGCATTTATGGTAATTACCACCATCATGAAACACAACCCCAGGGAAACCACAGTAATGGTCTCGTCTGAAAGGAACTGCCTGAATTTCCTGAATATGGATGGAATAAAGAAAATGCCTCCGGTAAACCACAAAAGAAGGAACAAAGCAAGATTTGCAACTTTGTCGGCCAATTCCACCCCATCAAAACTTTTGCTAAGGACCAAAGCCGGCAACAGCACCAGGATGAGTATGGCAACCATATCCTCCACAACAAGGGCTCCGAACACCATCTGTGTAAACTTCTTGTTCTTTACCCCCATATCATCAAAAGCCTTTATGATTATGGATGTAGAAGAGATGCTCAGCATGCCTCCCAGGAATATGGAGGTAACCCAGGACCACTCAAGTACCCTTCCAACAAGGATACCCATACAGAACATCATCACCACCTCCGTAAACACAGTAATGAAACCGGGCCCTCCCACCTTCTTGAGCTTCTTGAAATTGAACTCAAGGCCCAGACCGAACAGAAGGAATATAACACCAATCTTTCCCCAGAACTCAACATTCTGGGTATCTGTAACCGTAGGAATAAAGGTTATGTACGGGCCTGTAAGAAGACCTGCTACAATATAACCCAGCACCACAGGCTGGTTAAGCTTCTTGAAAATTACAGTAACAATACCGGCAACTATAAGTATAAGCGCCAGGTCGGACAACAAAGTATTCATATACCTTTACTCCACTTTTAATTGGGAAATATCATCCAGAGACTGGATAAACACAAACAGCCCGTTCTGCTCCCTGTGGCCCCTTATCTTCATAACAACATCAACCTTATACAGCAGTACACCACCAAGAGTCTCCTGGGTACTGTTATATGAAACCAGATGGTATTTCCTGTCATGGATCTCCTTTACAACCCTCTCCAGATTCTCCTTCTGGGATGTATAGAATGTTATGGAGATTGAACTCAAACCCACCTTCCCGAAAGCCAATGTAAGGACCTCCAGACCAATAAGGACCAGGATTGTGGCGGCCACCCCTATAAAATACATTCCGCCTCCCACCGCCATACCTATGCCGGCAGTAGCCCACATTCCGGCAGCTGTGGTAAGGCCGCGGATAAACTGCTTGTGAAAAATTATGGTACCTGCCCCAAGAAATCCTATGCCGCTCACTATCTGCGCTGCAACCCTTGCACCGTCATAGTTTGCGCCATTGGCCCTTACTATCTCCGCAAATCCGTACTGCGAGATTATCATAAAGAGGGCACTTCCCAAACTCACCAGGAAATGTGTCCTGAACCCCGCCTCCTTGGCACGGTACTCCCTGTCAAGCCCTATAACCGCTCCCAGCATTCCAGCCACAAGCAATCTCAAAACTAAAGTCCATTCCATAAACATTTCCTCCATTTAAATTGAAAAAGGGAGCGTCTGCAGACAGTCGCTCCCCCATATATACGTTTTTGCAACTGCAATATTACAGTCTTGCCCTGATTGCTTTAGAAGCCTCCTCGTATCCAGGCTTGTCCAAAAGGGCAAACATGTTCTTCTTGTAGTCCTCAACACCAGGCTGGTTGAATGGGTTTACACCCAACATATAACCGCTGATACCGCAGGCAATCTCAAACATATAGAACAGCTCACCCAAGTTGTACTCGTCAATCTGGTCAATCTCAATCTCAAAGTTAGGAACGCCACCGTCTGTATGTGCAAGGCGTGTACCCAACTGGGCCATCTTGTTAACCTCCTCAACACGTTTGCCCGCAAGGAAGTTCAAACCGTCGAGATTCTGCTCATCGCTCTCAATCTTGACTGTATGGTAAGCCTTTTTAACTAGCACGTTTGTCTCAAACAAGGTTCTCTCACCATCCTGGATGTACTGGCCCATAGAGTGAAGGTCTGTAGAGAAGTTTACAGAAGCTGGGAAAATACCCTTGCCGTCCTTACCCTCGCTCTCTCCATAAAGCTGTTTCCACCACTCGCCCAAATACTGCAATTTAGGGTTGTAGTTTACAAGAATCTCAATTTTCTTGCCCAATGAATATGCGGCATTGCGTGCTGCAGCGTAAAGAATAGCAGGATTTGAAGCCTCTCTCTTTGCACAAACCTCCTGCATATGTCTTGCACCCTCAACAAGTGCCTTTATATCAAAACCTGCCACTGCTATAGGAAGAAGGCCTACTGGAGTAAGGACAGAGAAACGGCCTCCAACGTTGTCGGGAATAACAAAAGTTGTATAACCCTCCTGAGTTGCAAGTGTTCTCAATGCACCTTTTGAAGCATCTGTGATTGCCACAATCCTCTCTTTGCAGATCTCCTTGCCGAACCTCTTCTCCATATTCTCCTTAAGGATACGGAATGCAATTGCAGGCTCGGTAGTGGTACCAGATTTTGAGATTACAATTGTAGCGTAAGTCCTGTGCTCAAGGAACTCAAGAAGCTCCCCTGTATAGTCCTCAGAAATGTTGTGACCAGCAAAAACCACCTGGGGATGTGTATTTGGCATGCTTGCCGCAAATGTATGTGAAAGGGCCTCAATGGCACATTTTGCCCCAAGATATGAACCGCCGATACCAACTACAACCACAACATCAACCTTTCCTATCCATCTCTTTACAATGCTGTTGCAAGCATCAATAAGATTGTTGTCAATCTCCGAAGGAAGGTTTACCCAACCCAAGAAATCATTTCCTGCACCGTTTCCTGCAAGAACTGTATCCAAACCGGCATACGCCTTCTCTACCTGCTCATTCAAAAGAGCCTCTGAAATAAAGCCTTCAGCAGCTTTTAGATTAATTGAAACCATTATTATGTAATTTTTATTATTTTCTTCCCGATAATTATTGCAACAGCATCAGAACAATTCCTCTGTAAGCTGCTTTATCACAAACGGAGGATACCTCTCCTCATAAAGGATCAGATAAACAGCCTCTGCAATAGGCATATCTATGCGGTACTCCTTGTTTATCTCATGAATGCAACGGCTCGCATAATACCCTTCCGCCACCATGCTCATCTCCACCTGTGCACTCTTAACGGAATACCCCTTTCCAATCATGTTTCCGAAAGTACGGTTACGGCTGAACTGCGAGTAACCTGTCACAAGCAAATCTCCCAGATATGCTGCCGACTTCACCACACGGTTCTTGTCGGGATGGGTGGCATTGAGGAATGATGCAAGTTCGTGGAATGCATTTGTCATAAGCACTGCCATAAAGTTGTCTCCGTATCCCAATCCGTGGCATATACCTGCCGCAATGGCATAGATATTCTTGAGGGCAGCGGCAAACTCAACTCCGTAGATATCGGTACTTGGTGTTGTCTTTATGTACTTGCAGGCAAAAACTTCACACAACGCCCTTGCAACCTCTATATGCTTGCTGGTGAGGGTAAGGTAAGAAAGCCTCTCCATGG
>JAFOER010000073.1 GCA_017380095.1 Bacteroidales bacterium | reverse complement strand
TTTATACACATTCCCTGCGTGAACCAAGTACCTTCGTTCATGCCCGTCTGAGGCTGCTCGGATGAAAAAATCATCTTGACGGCGAACTCCTCCTTTTAGCCATCCTCCGGATGTCTAACGTCGTCAAACACGCGCCGTCACGGGTCGATGATTTTTTCACCCTCCCTTACCGCCTCATCCGGGAAATCACTCAGGGTACTTGTTCCCTCCAAGAATGCGTATAACAACCCAATGCAGAATTGCCTACGGAAGAAATAAAGGTCAGGTGACTCCTGAGACGGCGTAGACAATCATTGCAGATGTGCCGTCAGATTTCCGTCTGTCTGAGAAAATGCATCCGGGATGACGAACTCATGCATTTTCGAGTCAGGAAATCAGGTGCAGATGCAATAGATTGTTAGCCAAGTCGAAGGCGGAGCATGACCTTTATTTACTGCAGTGGAAATTCTGCAGGTGCACAGTTTATACGAAGGAATATTTTGTGGGGAGGGGAGGTGGATGTGAAAAATGTTTCAAGTGTTATATTTGTAAAGAAGAAATCCCTGCTGGAGCACATTCCAGCAGGGATTTTTTATTAGTATTTCTGAATAAATTCTTTTACCATTTCAAAGATCCTCTTGTAGCTTTCGCTGGTAAAGTGTTCAAGATTGTCGGCAGGGGAGTGGTAGTATTTATAGAATTCCCCTTTTGATTCAAAATACATTGCAGGGACACCGGCTTTGGCAAAGTAGTAGTGGTCTGAGTTGTCAACCAGTTCGCCGCGGTGCGGGTTAGGGAAATAGCCGTGTGCTTTGTTTATCTCCATAAACAGTTCCAATCCCTTGTCTGCCTCCGGGCCGCCTTCATGGTAAAGCATGTCGGGAGTATCACCAATCATATCAAGGTTAATGAGATATTTGATGTTCTCAAGCGGGAACAGCGGATTTTCTACATAGTACCTTGAGCCAAGCAGGTTGGCCTCCTCGCCGCCTACCCACAGGAATACCATATCAAGTTCCGGACGGTTTTCAGGTTGTGAGTAATATTGGGCCAATGTCAGTACGGCTGCAGTTCCTGAGGCATTGTCATTTACGCCAAGACATACATTGTCGCGTCCCATCATTCCAAGATGGTCATAGTGGGCAATGAACATCCAGCAGCTGTCCGAGTCTGAAGTGCCCTCTATTTTTGCAAATACATTCTGTGAAGTGTAATCCTCAATGAACTCATTCTGGAACTTTACAGTTGCCTCTTTTGCATCTGCAGGAAACTCAGGGCCAACGCATACTACAGGGTATGGGGTGGTAAAGAATGCACGTGCCTTGAAGTAATTTGGCTTCTTGCTCCATTTGAAGATCACTCCACCAATATTCAGATCCTTAAGGTATTTGAAGTATCTGTCACCCTCGGAAGGTAGGGTGTGGAACTTGTCATAATCAAGTACTACAAAGGAATTTTCTGCTTTAAGGGCCGCAATGTTTGCCGCAAAATTGTCGGGAGTATAGAATTTCTCCTCCAATGCATAAACAATTGGCATAGTGCGGTCTGCTCCGGTAGAGAACTCCTTCACAACATAATCCTCAAATGGCTTGTACTCCTTGCCGTCAACTGCAAAGAACATATCCCCACGGGTGGTGTTCAGAGGGTAGTTGAAATGTTGGAAACAAGGTTTTTCTACAAAATCTGATGTGCAGAATTCATTGAATTTCTCCACAATGTAATTTGCTGCACGCAGCTCGCCATCCTGGTACAGGCTCCTTCCGGCAAACTCTGGTGAAGCCAGATCGGCTACAATATTTTCAAATTCCTGTACATGGTTAAAATTGTCTTGTGTACAAGATATGGCACAAAATGCCAAAACAATAGCAAACAGTTTTTTCATATAGATCAGTTATTTTTACTCGCTCGCCTCGTCCAACAGGTACAAAATTGATTTGAATGTAATTCCGCTGTTGCGGCTGAGGCCAATCTCGCAGGTGCGGCTGGTTGCATAACCTTCCACGCAAGGGGAGGTTTTTGTGCCGTCAACAAGGGTGCCTTCTACCTGAGAGCGGAGCATGCGCAAGCCGTGGGTATTCAGCTGAGGGAAGGTGAAGCCCCTGTCGCCGGCAAAGCCGCAGCAGTTGCTGTCAATTACGGTTACCTCTTTTGCGCATAGTCTTGCCACGTCAAACAGCATGTTGTCAACGCCAAGCTTTTTGGTTGAGCATACTGCAAATACGGCAACTCTCTTGTCCAGTTTCTTTATCTTGAGTTTGTCTGCAAGGAACTTGAGGATAAACTCAGCCGGCTCGTAAAGTTTCAATGCTCCGCCGTCCATATTGTTGTGCATGGTGTAAAGGCATGGGCTCATATCGCACAGAACAGGATATTTGCCGTTTTCTGATGCCTTCATCAAAGCTGCCTCAAGCTCGTCGGATGCCTTTTTGCCTGCCTCCACATATCCTTTGCTGCTGAATGCCATGCCGCAGCAGAGTTTGTTGAGATTGTCGGGATAAACAACTTTGTATCCTGCTTTGAGCAACAGTTTCTCTGTAAGGCGGGTAATTTCCACTTCATTGCTGTATGCCTTGCTTACTCCCATGGAACGGGTGATGCAGGATGGGAAGTATACTACTGTGCCTGCAGGGGTAACCTCAGGGGCAGGGGATACGCTGGTGTAGTTTATCTTGTGGGCTGCCTTAGGGAAATGCTCATTCCACATAGGTATTGCACCGCAGGTGAGTTTTCGCGCTGCCATGGCAAGAGTGCCGAACACCTTCTTGCCCATTGCCACGCGCATTGCGTAGGTGATGTTCAGTCCGGCGCGCATTCCTGCTGTAACCTTGTCCATGTTTGAAGCAAGTTTAACGGCATTTGCCTCTGCTTTTGGCGAGTGCTCCGCATGGCGCAACTCTTTTATGAGTTTTCCTGTGTCAACTTTTACAGGGCATTTTACCGCGCACAGGCTGTCTGTAGCGCAGGTTTCCATTCCCCAGTATTTGTACTGTTTCTGCATCTCTGCCGCAATGTGAGGTGCCTCTCCTGTGTTTTTGAGTCTCTCCATCTCACGGAATGAGGCAACCCTTTGTCTTGGAGAAAGGGTAAGCCCCTCTGCAACGCAGCCTCCCTCACAGAAACCGCACTCCATACATTTGTTCACGCTCTCCTTAACATCCGGGCAAGGTTTCAGGTTCTTTATATGGGCCTGATGGTCGTTGTTGAGGATTACGCCAGGGTTCAGGATTCCTTTAGGGTCAAATATCTGTTTTACCTCCTTCATTAGGGCGTATGCCTGCTCTCCCCACTCTTTCTCCACATATGGGGCCATGTTGCGGCCGGTACCGTGCTCAGCCTTCAACGAGCCGTCATATTTGTTTACAACAAGGTCTGCAATGTCATCCATGAACTTGCTGTATTTCTCCACCTCGCTCTCAGTCCCAAAATCCTGGTTGAACATGAAGTGAAGGTTACCCTCAAGTGCGTGTCCGAAGATTACGGCATCTGCATAGCCGTCCTGCTCAAAAATTTTTCTCAAATCAAGCACTGCATCTGCAAGTTGAGGTACAGGGAAACAGATGTCCTCAATGATGGCGGTTGTACCTGCCTTTCTCATTCCGGCAACGGTAGGCAAAGTCTCTTTCCTAATCTTCCACAGAATGGCCTGCTCTTTTGCATCCTTTGTAAATGCGTATGGCAACTCGGTAGGGATATCCTTTATTGCTGCTGCAATCTGCTCACATTTTGCATCCACTGCAGCATCATTCTCTGCACGTACCTCCACCAGCAGTCCTGCTGCACCTGGAGACAACGTCTTTATGTACTCGGGTACACCGGCTGCATTCTCAACAGATTTTATGCTGGCCCTGTCCATCATCTCCACTGCAGAAACCGGCTGCTGTTTAAGGATCTGCACAGCCTCGCAAGCCTCCTTTATGGTAGGGAAAATCATTAGTGCCAATCCCTTGTGAGGATGCTCCACAACAGTGTTGTATGTAATTGAAGAGATGAAGGCCAAAGTACCTTCTGAACCAATGATAATATGTTTGAGGATGTCAAATCCGTCCTTGTAGTCTACAAATGCATTGAGGCTGTAACCGGTAGTGTTCTTTATCTTGTATTTGCGCTGGATTCTCTCTTTCAGAGTCTGGTCTGCCTCAATTCTGCGGGCTATATCTTCCAGCTGTTCAAGCATTTTGCCGTGTGTTGCCGCAAAGTTCTTGCGTGACTCCTCACTGGCTGTGTCCAACTCTGTTCCGTCTGCCAGGATAACCTTTATATCTGCAATTGTCTTGTATGAGTTCTCGCTTGTACCGCAGCACATTCCGCTGGCATTGTTGGCAGCAATACCGCCAATCATTGCAGAATCAATTGAAGCGGGATCCGGGCCAATTTTCCTGCCGTACTTTACAAGATACCTGTTGGCAGCACCTCCGCGGATACCCGGCTGCAGCTCAATCTTCATACCGCCATCCAAAATCTTGTAATCCTTGAAACCATGTGTGGCAATCACCAGCACGGAATCAGAAATTCCTTGTCCCGACAACGATGTACCGGCAGCCCTGTATGTAACTGCTATGCCCATCTCATGGGCGGTGCGCATAATGAACTTTATCTCATCTGTTGACTGTGCCCTTACCACCAGTTTGGGGATAAGGCGGTAGAATGAAGCGTCAGTTCCAAAAGCAAGTGTACTTAGAGAGTCGTGCAAAAGCCTCTCTTTTGGGATTATTGTGTTGAGTTTGTCGTGAAACTCCCTGTATTTGCCGGTAATCATTTTGTCAATGTATTTAGAATCTCTTCAAGGTCTATGTCGTTTATGTCTTTTGCCACAACAATGTCATCTTTCAAAAGATAAATTGCCGGGATATTCTGCAGCCAGTATGCGCTGTATATGCCGGAGGCGTCACCATCCGTTCCCCGCACATTTGTCCACTCTGCACCGCAGTTGCCAATGTACTCTATCCATTCACGGGTACTTCCTCCCAGGTTTATGGCAATGAACTCAATGTCCAGCTTGCCCTTGTACCCATTGTACAGTTTTGCCATTTTGGGAGTCACAGCAGAGCACATGCCGCAATTTGGTCTGTAAAAGTACAAAACTTTATACTCATTTGTAACATCTTCCAGAAGAATTGATGAGCCGTCGGCCCTTTCAAGTGCAATTTGTGCGGCCTTTTCCCCAAGTCTGTTCATATTGAACCTCCTCACTTCCTCCTTTACCCTGTCTGCAAGTATGGCGCTCCACAAATCCGGCCTTCCAAGAATATATTTTTCTGCAACCCAAATTGCCTGTTCCTGAAGCCGGTAGTCTGCACTTCTGCCCAAAGTGGCATAGCAGTCCCAAACAAAATCCTTGTAGCCCTCCTCATCATTGCTGTTCTGCTCCAGTACCGCGTTTATCACTTCCCTTATTCCGGCTGTGTCATCTGCCATTGAATTGAAGCTCTCCTCCAGAAAAGCCCTTGTCCTGTCCCTGAGATTGTTGCGGCTGTCAAGCAACTGCTTGAGGCTCTCTACAGAAAGGCCCCTGCCTATTATCTTCATCTCCTTGTCCAGAAGGAACATCTGTGGTGTCTTCATTACATTGTACAGCATCTGGAATCCGCTGGAGTAATCGGGGTCATATACATTCACCCAATTTACAAAAGGGTGCCAGATGTAAAGATTCTCCTCTATGTATTTCTTCCATTTGTCGGGATTACTCTCTGCATATACTGCATATACCGAGAGTGGGCCGTGGCTGTATCCGTTTACAAAGTCTACAAGTTTTGGAGTCTCCTCCCTGCAGCTGCGGCAGTCATCGGTGTAGAAATATACAATTGTGTATTCTGTATCCATTGAGCGGAGCGGTACAGGGGTGCCTGTGGTATCCTGCAGGTTAAGTTCAGGGGCATCCATGCCAATGAGGGAGTGCCTGTTGAACTCCACAAATGTGCGGAGCATGAATTTTCCCTCTTCGTTTGGCCACTCCAGTTTGTTGCTCAGGAACCAGTCGCGGGCTATTTCAACTGCAATGCCCTCCTGGCCCATAATCTTTGTGTTGTAGAAGAATTCGTATGCAGTATGGGCAAGTTTTCCCTGCAGACTCCGGTCTTCGCCGGATTCTATAAGCTCATACACTTTCTCCTTAACAGTACCGTAATGGTTGTATTGGAGCAGGGCAAGATATTGCTGTACCTTCTCCTTTACAAAATTTGTGTTGGCAATGATTTTATTCCCGAAAGGGAAATTCTCCTGCAGCTCTTCAGCTGTCTGCGGGGCAAACAGGTTATTGGTGAGGATAATGTCCATCAATGACCCTGGAAGTTGTTCTGCAACCTTTTTCTGCAGCCCGGCAAGGGCGGACAGGAACTTTTCCTTGCCTCCCATCTCTTCCCATTTCCAGTTGATGAGGTTCTGGAACTCAACATAAAGCCTGTTTTCCGGGTTACCTTTTTTTATGGTTATTTCCCTTCCTTTAATGGAGTACTCTGCCCTGAAACTGTTGTTTTGCTTAGGTACAACAAACTCCAGAATCCTTTTGCCCTCCCTGGTGCAGATGATATATGTGCCGCAATCAAGAGCATTCTTCCCTTTGAATACTGCTTTCCCTTTTGAGGCAGCAGCAGTGTCAAGGGAGTATTTTTCTCCCCAATGCCACCCCTGGAGGAGATATTCTCCGGAGGTAAGCCCTTTGAGTACGATCCTGTAATCTGCAGCAATAGCCACTCTGCTGCAAAACAACAGAATGGCTATTGTATACAATATCTTGCGCAAAGATTTCATCTTATTCACCTGTGTAGAATTTCTCTATCTGCACCCCTTTGGGGAGAAACTGCGAAACATCCCCCTTGTGGATAAGCACATCCCTTACAATTGTGGATGATACAAAAGAGTACTCTCCGCAGGCAGGCAAGAAAACTGTGGAGATTTCAGGTGCCAGTTTGGTGTTGGCCTGGGCAATCACGCTCTCCATCTCAAAATCTGCGGTTGTCCTGAGCCCCCTTACTATAACCGATGCTCCCAGGTTGCGGCATGCATCTATTGTGAGGCCGCTGTAGCTGCACACCTCCACATTGGGGAGATGGGCTGTTGCCTGTTTTATTATTTCAACTCTTGTCTGTGGTGCGAAGAACCCTTTTTTTGCACTGTTGTAGCCTACTGCTACAATCACCTTGTCAAAGATTTTGAGTGCAGACTCAAGCACCTCATAGTGTCCTATTGTAAACGGGTCAAACGATCCCGGAAATAAAGCTGTACGCATTGTGGAAATTTTAACATACAAATATAATAAATCTCCCTCAATTCATCTTTTTGAGTACAGCAATTATATTTCCATCCTTGTCCTTTAATGTAAGGGTGTCCGATTCCATTGCGTATGAGGCAACATTGCCCAGTGCCTCCATATAAGAATTCTCAAATTCCATCTGCGGGCACATCATTCTTGTAGAACCCATATTCCCGAACGAAATCTCTTCTCCATTGGCCTTGAAATCACCAAAGAACCGGTTGCATCCTGTCTCGCCGGCAATCTTGTTGTCCTTAAGGAATGAGATTCCCGGATTATGTCCTGCAGGAATTGCTATTGCATTGCCGTTAGAGTACAGGGCCTCAACACTCCAGTGACTCTCAACGGGAATGGAGTTGCCGCATGATGAAAGGGAAAGTGTCAGTGCAATCATTGCAATTGCCAAAGTGTAAAAAGATCTTCTCATAATTTTTTGTTTTGTACCCGCCTGCCCGGCTAAAGTGTCCACTCTACAGGCTTCTTGCCAAGGGAGGTGAGTATGTTGTTGCATTTTGAGAAGTGTTTGCATCCAAAAAACGCGCCACGAGCGAGAGGAGAGGGGTGCGCAGCCTCCAGAATATAGTGTTTTGTGCTGTCTATCAGCTCTTTCTTGCTCCTTGCAAAATTTCCCCAAAGCATAAATACAACCCCTTCCGAGTTGTCGGAGATGGTCTTTATCACTGCATCGGTAAATTCTGTCCAACCTATTTTGCTGTGGGATGTGGGTTTTGAAGCCTCTACTGTAAGTACCGCATTCAACAGGAACACTCCCTGCTTTGCCCAGCTTTCAAGGTTGCCGTTCTTGTTCACCTTTACCCCAAGATCACTTTCAATTTCCTTATATATGTTCTTCAGCGAAGGAGGTGCCGGAACCCCGTCGGGAACAGAAAAGGAGAGGCCGTGTGCCTGGTTGGGGCCGTGGTACGGATCCTGCCCCAGTATCACCACCTTCACCTGGTTGAACGGTGTGAGTTCAAATGCATTGAAAATTTGGCTGCCGGGAGGATATATTGTCTTCCCGACAGCTTTTTCTGCATGGAGGAACCTGACAAGGTTCTGGAAATATTCCTTGTCAAATTCACCTTTGAGCTGCTCCTTCCACTGTTGCTGAATCTTTACATCCATCTTAGAAAATGAATTTTATTACATCTTCCATTGTCTGTACATAATGGAAATTGAGTCCCTTGATGTATACCTCCTTAATGTCCTTGATATCCTTCTCATTCTCCTGTGACAGGATAATGGTTGTAATTCCTGCCCTTTTGGCAGCAAGGATCTTCTCCTTTATTCCACCAACAGGAAGCACCTTGCCCCTCAAGGTCATCTCTCCGGTCATTGCAATGGCTTTCTTTACAGGTTTCTCCATAAAGGCAGATGCCATTGAACTTACCATTGTTATGCCGGCAGAAGGGCCGTCTTTAGGGATGGCTCCCTCAGGTACGTGAATGTGCACATCTTTCTCCTGGATATCTTCAGGCTTGAGGCCAAGAAGTTCCGGATGGGCCTTTATGTACTGGTATGCAATCATTGCAGACTCCTTCATCACGTCACCAAGGTTTCCGGTTGTGGTAAGGGCCCCCTTGCCTTTGCTCAGGCTTGTCTCCACAAACAGGATTTCTCCTCCCATTTCTGTCCATGCAAGACCTGTAACCACACCAGCCGCCTCATTCCCTTTCTGCATGTCGTGGCTGTTGGTAGGGAGTCCCAGGATCTCCTGTACAAGTTTGGCATCAAGATGTGCAGGAAGCTCCTCCTCAAGGGCAATCTTCTTGGCAATGTTTCTTGCAAGTTTGGCAATCTGCTTGTCAAGTGTACGTACGCCTGATTCCCTTGTATATTTGTCAATAATAGTCTCAATGCCAGCCTTGTTTATCTTAAAGTTGCTTGCATCAAGTCCATGTGCCTCACGCTGTTTTGGGATAAGATAATCCTTTGCTATATGGTATTTCTCCTCTGCAAGGTATCCGCTTACAGGTATCATCTCCATCCTGTCTTTAAGGGCCGGATGGATGGTGCTTATGTTGTTGGCGGTTGTAATGAACAGAACCTTTGACAAATCATAGTCAAGATCCAGGTAGTTGTCGTGGAAAGTGGTGTTCTGCTCAGGATCCAGTGCCTCCAGCAATGCCGATGCAGGATCGCCTTTGTAGTCTGCACTAACCTTGTCAATCTCGTCAAGTACAATTACAGGGTTTGAACTGCCGGCCTTGCTTATGGTCTGCATTATGCGTCCTGCCATTGCACCAATATATGTCTTTCTGTGTCCCCTTATCTCAGACTCGTCATGAAGTCCTCCCAAAGAGATTCTGCCATATTTTCTGCCCAAGGCTTTTGCAATGGATTTGCCCAGTGAGGTCTTGCCCACACCCGGAGGGCCATACAGGCAAAGGATAGGGGATTTCATGTTTCCTTTAAGTTTGAGCACTGCAAGGTATTCAATTATCCTCTCCTTTACGCTTTCAAGGCCAAAGTGGTCTTTGTCAAGAACTTTCTGGGCATGTTTCATGTCAAGGTTGTCCTTGGTCATGTAATTCCATGGCAAATCAAGGATGAACTCCACATAGTTCATCTGCACGCCGTACTCAGGTGAGTTGGGGTTTGATCTCTCAAGCCTTGCCAGCTCCTTCTCAAATGCCTTTGCAACCTCCTGAGGCCAGTCCTTGGCTTTTGCCCTCTGGCGCAAATCTGCCACATCCTTGCCGTTGCCGTCCATTCCCAGCTCTTCCTGGATGGTCTTCAGCTGGTTGTTCAGGTAATATTCCCTCTGCTGCTGGTCAATCTCGCTTTTTACCTTCTGCTGTATGTCATCCTTTATCTTCAATATCTCAACGTGCTTGTTGAGGGCACCAAGGAGCTTGTATCCCCTGGTGATTATGTCATCTGCAGACAGGATGTCAAGTTTGTCGGGAGTAAGGTCATTGTCCAGGTTGGTGGCAATCATGTTTATGAGGAACTTGGGATCTGCAATCCCTTTTATGGCAACTGCAGTCTCCTGCGGCATGTGCGGTGTCATCTTTATCACATACAATGCCGCATCTTTGATTGAACTCATAAGTGGCTCAACAACATTCTGCTGGTCGTTGAGGATATCCTCCCTATAGGTTACTGTGCCTATAAGGTAAGGCTCTTCCGCTATGATGGTATCCAGGGTGAACCTCTTTATTCCCTGGAGAATTACGGTAAAGGCCCCGTCCGGCATCTCAAGAATTCTTACAATCCTTGCGCTGGTGCCTATGTGGAACAGGTCGTCCTTTACAGGTTCCTCAACTATTGCATCCTTCTGTGTTACAGTTCCTATAATGTTGCTTGACTTGTGCAGTGCCTTTACAAGCCTGAGTGACTTTTCACGTCCTACAGTAATGGGCAGTATTGTTCCCGGAAACAGCACAGCGTCCCTCAATGCCAGAATAGGCAATGTGTTTGGCATATCAACCTCATCCATATTGGCACTTCCGTTTATGTCAAGTACCGGAATTATGTTTATCTCTCCGCTCTCCATCTGGTTTATTGAAAATTTTGGAATCTTCATGTTCTCTATATTGTATAATATGTCAAAATGTCAGTAATAATAACCGTATCTTCCCGTTTGGGAAGGGGATATGTATAAGGTCAATATATATGCCAAACTTTCAATTGGAGAAATTTTTGATACAAACAAAAAAAAAGTGCTAATTTTTTGCATTTGTTATTGAAATTCAGAAAAAATACCCTACTTTTGTTGTCCCAAAAAAATAACTAACCTTTTAATTATAGAAATTATTATGACTAAAGCAGATATCGTTAATGAGGTTGCAAAGGCGACAGGTATTGAGAAGATTGCAGTGCAGAACGTAATTGAGTCTTTTATGGAGAGCGTTAAAGATTCATTGGCTAAGGATAATAATGTGTATTTGCGTGGTTTCGGTAGCTTTATTGTAAAGAAACGTGCTAAAAAGACAGCAAGAAATATTTCTAAGAACACTACTTTGATCATTCCTGAGCACAACATTCCTTCATTCAAACCTGCAAAGGTTTTCATGACCAAAGTTAAAGGCAACGTTAAATAATTGACGGTGCTACAGTAAAGGAAATTAACAATTAACTATATATTTTTAAAAATTTACGATTATGCCAAGCGGAAAGAAAAGAAAGAGACATAAGATGGCTACTCACAAACGTAAAAAACGTCTTCGTAAGAACAGACATAAGAAGCGTAAATAGTTTGTAGGCATTTGGTCTGATGAATTATTAAGAGAGTGGCCATAATCCACTCTCTTATCTTTTTTAATGACGGATGGAGAAGGATCTGATTATTGATGTAAGTTCAACAGAGATTTCAATAGCGCTGTTGGACAATCACAGGCTCGCAGAGTTGAACAAGGAGCAGAACAACGGATCCTATTCTGTAGGCGATGTATATCTGGGCAAGGTAAAGAAGATTATGCCGGCACTGAATGCAGCGTTTGTAGATATAGGGGACGACAAGGACGCTTTTATCCACTATCTGGATCTGGGTTTCAATTTCAGGGCTTTTGATTATTTTGCTAAGCAAATAAATCCCAACAGGGATTTGAGAACCTTCTACTCCAATATTAAAATTGGAAGTATCCTCGAGAAAGAGGGTAAGATAGGGGATGTTTTACAGCCGGGCCAGCCAATCATAGTTCAGATTGTAAAGGAACCGATCTCAACTAAGGGTTCAAGGCTCACAGCAGAAATATCCATAGCGGGAAGAAACGTTGTATTGTTGCCTTTTGCAGACAAAGTAAGCGTTTCGCAGAAAATTTCTTCCAAAGAGGAAAAAAGAAGGCTTGAGCGCCTTGTTTACAGTATCTTGCCAAGAAATTACGGCGTTATAATAAGAACAGCCGCGGAGGGCAAGAAAGCTGCAGTTCTGGATGCAGAACTCAAAATGCTCATAAAGAAATGGGAAGATTGCTGGACAAAACTCATTTCCTGCAAACCACCCCAGCTCCTGTTTACAGAGAACAGCAGAACCACAACAATCTTGAGGGATTTGCTGAATGATTCGTTCTCAAATATCTATGTAAACGATGAGGGTGTCTATGAAGAAGTTAGGGAGTACATCTCAACTATTGCTCCCGAGCAGGAGAAGATTGTAAAGCTTTACAGGGGCGAGAATCCCATTTTCGACCATTTTGATGTAACAAGGCAGATAAAAGGTGCTTTCGGCCGTGTAGTTCCACTGAAACAGGGTGCCTATATTGTAATTGAACACACTGAGGCTCTGCATGTTGTAGATGTAAACAGTGGAATAAGGGCAAAGCAGGGGGTAGATCAGGAGCAGAATACTTTGGAGGTAAATATGCATGCGGCTGAAGAGATTGCAAGGCAGTTGAGGCTGAGGGATATGGGAGGTATCATCATTGTTGACTTCATTGATATGGAGACAAATGAGAACAAGAACAAGCTCCACAAGTATATGCAGGAGCTCCTCTCTACAGACAGGGCAAAACATAATGTCCTCCCTCTTACAAAATTTGGCCTTATGCAGATTACAAGGCAGAGAGTGAGACCCGCTACTGAAATTAATGTTAACGAAAAGTGTCCGATGTGCAACGGTACAGGTGAGATTTCATCAAGTATAATTATAGATGAAACCCTGGAGAGGCAATTGGCCTATTACGTTAAAGAGAGAAATATCAAGTCCTTTATCTTGCAGACTAATCCAATTTTAGGAGCTTACCTTACCAAAGGGTGGTTTACAAGTATCAAGCACAAGTGGTGCAGAAAATATGGCTGCAGCATTAAAGTGAAGAACAATACCGAGTATACACTTCTGCAGACAGGTTGGTTCCACAATAATGGAGAAAGAATAGATGATTAATGAAAAAAGCAGCTTAGAAAGCTGCTTTTTTCATTTTGTCCTTAATCTCTTCCGTGCAGAGATTTCCAAGGCTTCCTTTGTGGGTGTGGTTGAGTCCGCTGTTTACGTCAAACTCAAACTTGCCCTCGTTAACCTCAATTCCAATACTCCTGTATGCGTCTCTGAAAGGCATTCCTTCAAGTACCCTGTTGTTTACAACCTCTACGGTGAACAGGTATTTGTATTTTGGATCTGAAAGGATATCCTCGTTTACAGAGATGTTCTCAAGCATGTATTTTGCCATGAAAAGGCATTTGTGCATCTGCTCAAGCCCTGGGAAGAGTACATCTTTCAAAAGCTGGTAATCCCTGTGGTAGCCGTGTGCCATGTTGGTGGTCATAAGGCTTATCTCATTTGGAAGGCTCTGGATTCTGTTGCAGATACCTCTCAAGATTTCCCATACATCAGGGTTTTTCTTGTGCGGCATTATGCTTGAACCTGTTGTGAGCTCGTCGGGAAACTTGATGAATCCAAAGTTGGGGCACATGTACATGCAGCAGTCTGCAGCAAACTTGTTGAGGGTAAGTGCCAGCTGCGATAGGGCAGATGCCACTGCTTTCTCGCTCTTTCCACGGCTCAGCTGAGCAGCTACAACGTTGTAGTTCATGGTTGAGAATCCAAGAAGTTCTGTAGTCATATCCCTGTCAAGCGGGAATGAGCTGCCGTATCCTGCTGCAGATCCGAGCGGATTCTGGTTTACCACGTTGTATGCCCCCTTAAGCATGTGCATGTCATCAACCAATGCCTCAGCGTATGCGCCAAACCACAGGCCGAATGATGAAGGCATTGCAATCTGTGCGTGGGTGTAGCCCGGAAGAAGCACATTCTTGTGTTTCTCGCTCAATGCCTGTAGGGTATCAAACAGGGCAACAACCTCGTCTCTGACAATCTCAAGTTCCTCTCGCAGGAACAGTTTCAGGTCTACAAGAACCTGGTCGTTCCTCGATCTTCCCGAGTGGATCTTCTTTCCAATCTCGCCAAATCTTTGTGTAAGGAGGAACTCTACCTGGGAGTGGATATCCTCCACGTCGTCACCAAGTACAAACTCGCCCCTTTCAATCTCTCCAAGAATGGTGTCAAGGCCTGCTGTGAGTGTCTCAAGCTCCTCTTTCTCAAGAAGTCCTATTGATTCCAGCATTTTGATATGGGCTTTTGATCCCATAACGTCATGTTTAGCAAGTCTAAGGTCCAGTACCCTGTCATTTCCAACTGTGAAGTCCTCCACAATCTGGGTAGCGCTGGTTCCTTTGCTCCATAAAGTTCCCATAAACTTATTTTATATGCTTTATAAAATTAATATATCCTTCTATAGCCCCCTGAATCTCTTCAATTTTTATGAACTCGTCTGCCTTATGGCTTCTGGCAGATTCGCCCGGACCCATCTTTATTGCAGGGTAGGGGATTTTCATCCAGTCTGATGTGGTGGCAGAAATCTGTTTTGCTATACCGAGTTCCTCCACTGTCTGCATTAGCGGGTGCCCCTGCGGGGTTGCAGATGAGCGGTTCTTAAGATTTCGTGCCTTCAACTGGCTCTTTACCCGATTTTGCAGCAGCTCAAGAATCTCCGGATTGCTGTACTGTTCTGTAGGGCGTATATCCACAACAAAGGTTGCCTGGGCCGGCACCACGTTGTGTGCTGTACCGCAATTGAGCTGTGTAACAGTGAGCTTTACATCACCCATCAGCGGTGATTTCTTCTCAAATTTATAGTTTCGCAGGGTGTTGATGTCATCCAATGCAATGTATAGGGCATTTACCCCTTCATTGCGGGCTGCATGTCCGCTCACTCCGGTTGCTGTGCCGTCGAGAACAAGAAGGCCTCTCTCGGCTACGGCAGCTTCCATTCCTGTCGGTTCACCGATGATTGCAAAATCCGGCTGCAGAGGGAACTCCTCCACAAACTTTGCCATTCCTGAGGCCCCGCTTCTCTCTTCCTCTGCACTCAGTACCAGCATAAGGTTCACCGCAAGAGTTTCATCTGTTACCAGATGGAAGAACGCCTCAATCTGGCTCACCACACTGGCCCCGTCATCATTCGTGCCAAGTCCGTAAATGGCTCCATCCTTCTCAAAAGGCATATAAGGATCAAATGTGTATGCGGCTGCCGGCGGTACGGTATCAATATGTGAATTGAGCATGAGCACAGGCTTGCTGCTGCATAAATTCTCCTTATACAATATTATATTGTTGCACAGCCTTTCCACAACAATCTTTCCGCACTGAGCAGATGTCTCCTCAGCCCTGCGCAAAAGTTCAGAAAAAAGGAATGTACTCCTTTCCTCCTCCTGGAAAGAGAGGGAAGGGATTGCAACCATCCTCTTAAGCAGCTCCGCTGCGCTGGCAGTCATATGCCCAATCTTCTCCATATTACAGCTGCAGCAGTGTCTCCTTATTGTTAAGCAAATTGTCTGCGTGCTTGATGAACACCTCTGCCACACCGTTCTCCAATGCAGCAAAAGCATTGTCAAGTTTAGGAATCATACCGCCAACAATCATCCCCTTCTCAAGAAGATCCCTGTAGCTCTCCCTGGTAATGAGAGGAATCACAGAGGAATCATCATCCGGGTTGGCAAGCACACCATCCTTCTCAAAACAGTACACCAAAGATGTCTGGAATCTTCCCGACAAAGCCCTGGCAAGGCTTGATGCCATAGTATCTGCATTGGTATTGAGCAATGAACCGTTTGAATCGTGTGTGATGGCACAGAATACCGGAACATATCCCCCCTCAAGCAGCAACTGAAGGAAATCTGCATTTATGTCAGCAGGGTTTACATCTCCCACAAAACCCCAATCTATAGGGTTTGCAGCTCTCTTTACCGCCGGAACGGAGTTCCCGTCAGCACCTGAAAGTCCCACAGCCTTGCATCCTATCTGCTGCAGCGCAGCCACAATCTGTTTGTTTATGAGACCTGCATAAACCATTGTAACAAGTTTGAGTGTCTCATAATCGGTAATCCTGCGGCCATTGTGCATCTTTACCTCAATTCCAAGCTCCTTTGAAAGCTGGCTGGCTATCTTGCCACCACCGTGTATAAGAACCTTTGGCCCCTCCATCTTGTGGAAATTGCCGAGAAACCTCTCCAGAGCCTCAGGGTTGTCAACAATGTTTCCCCCAATCTTAACAATCTTTACCTTCTCCATATTATTTCAATCCCAATAATATCTCCTTAATTACAGTCTGTGCAGAAACAACCCTGTTTGCAGCCTCCGGAATAACCAGTGAGTTTGCACTCTCAATAACCTCGTCGGTAACAATCATGTTTCTCCTTACAGGAAGGCAGTGCATGAAATAACCATTATTTGTAAGGGCCATTTTGCGGCTGTCAACAGTCCAGTTCTTGTCTGTGCAAAGCACTTTACCGTAATTTGGATCTGCGTATGCACTCCAGTTCTTCGCATAAACGAAGTCTGCCCCCTCAAATGCCTTCTCCTGGTCGTACTCAATTGTAGCCCCCTGAGTAAACTGCGGATCCAGTTCATAACCCTCAGGATGTGTAATTGTCAAATCATATCCTGCAGCAATCATCCACTCTGCAAAAGAGTTTGGAACTGCCTGCGGAAGGGCCTTTGGATGCGGAGCCCATGTAAGCACAACCTTAGGTTTTGCAACCTTCTTGTACTCATTTATGGTAATCAGGTCTGCAAAACTCTGCAGCGGATGGCGTGTTGCCGCCTCAAGGCTTATCACCGGTTTTCCCGACAACTGTATGAACTGGCTGATTATCTTCTCGCTATAGTCATCTGCCTTGCTTGCAAATTGGGCAAAGCTTCTTACTCCAATTATGTCGCAGTAGCTTCCCATTACAGGGATAGCCTCAAGGATATGCTCAGGCTTGTCACCGTCCATAACCACGCCGCGCTCTGTCTCAAGTTTCCATGCACCCTGGTTGATGTCAAGTACAATTACATTCATGCCAAGGTTAAGGGCAGCCTTCTGGGTGCTCAATCTGGTTCTCAAGCTTGAATTGAAGAAGATAAGGAGCATGGTCCTGTTTTTTCCAAGCTCACAGTCTGCGAATGGATTCTCCTTAACGTATTTTGCTTTTTCAAGGGCAAGCTCAAGGTTGCCCATATCTTTTACTGTAATGAAATTTCTCATACTATATATATTACATGTATAGTGTGCTCCGCTTTGGATTATTTTGTTTCAAGAAGTTCGTCAAGTGCTGTAAAGAACTTGTCTGCCTCTACCTTGCCTACGCATAGCGGTGGAAGGAGTCTCATTATTGTCTTTCCTGCACCGCCGGTAAAGATCTTCTTCTCAAAAAGGAGCCTGTTCCTGGTCTCCTCAAAGCCAGGGTTAACCTCAATGCCAATCATAAGGCCCTCACCCCTCAGCTCCTTGAACGGTTTTCCCTCTCCTGTGTATTTAGAAAGCCCCTCCATGAAGTATTTGCCCATAACTGCAGCATTCTCCACAAGATTCTCCTCCCTGATAACTTTCAGTACTGCAAGTGCAGCTGCACATGCAAGGTGGTTGCCTCCAAAGGTGGTACCCAGCATTCCGTGCCAAGGCTCAATCTTTGGAGATACTATTATTGCACCTACTGGGAATCCGTTTGCAATACCTTTGGCCATGGATACAATGTCTACCTCTACGCCTGCATGCTGGTGTGCAAAGAATTTTCCGCTGCGGCCGTATCCGCTCTGTATCTCATCCATTATTAGTACGGTACCAGTTTCATCGCAAAGCTGGCGTACCTGTTTCAGGTATGATGCCTCAGGGGTGAAGATACCTGCCACGCCCTGTATTCCCTCAATGATTATGGCTGCATACTCTCTTGTCTGCAGTTCTGCGGTTGCGGCAGCAATGTCATTCATCGGGATGAAGGTAATGTTGCCGTTCCTGTTGAACTGTGCCTGTATTTTTGGGTTGTCGGTTGCCTCTACTGCGCCGCTGGTCCTTCCGTGGAAAGCCTTGCCCATAGCAAGCACTCTCTTTCTGCCGGTGTGGAATGATGCCACTTTAAGGGCGTTCTCGTTAGCCTCTGCACCGCTGTTGCACAAAAACAGTGCATGCTCAGGGTATCCGCAGATCTCGCCAAGTTCTTTTGCAAGCTGTTTCTGCAAAGGATTCTGCACAGCGTTTGAGTAGAATCCCAGGTTGCTTACCTGCTCAGAAACCATTCTGGTGTAGGTAGGGTGGGAGTGGCCTATGCTTATTACAGCGTGTCCGCCGTAAAGGTCGAGGTACTCAACGCCGTCCTTGTCCCAGATTCTGCATCCCTGGCCCTTTACCGGCTCAATGTTCCATAACGGATATACGTCAAATAAATTCATCTCTCTTGTTGTTAGAATGCGTTCGGTTTGAATCTCAGACCGGTTGTCTGCTCAAGGCCGAATATCATGTTCATGTTCTCCACTGCCTGTCCGCTGGCACCCTTTACAAGGTTGTCAATTATTGAGGCAATGTGGATGTAGCCGTTGTGAAGCTCAATGTGAAGAAGCACCTTGTTGGTATTCACAACCTCCTTCAGGCTCACGTCCTCCTTTGAAACATGGATGAACGGAGACTCCCTGTAGTACTGTTCAAAGTACTCAACTGCATCCTCCAAAGTGGTGCCTACGGTGCCGTCTGCTTTCTTTATGCCGTTCCACTTGGTGTATACGCTCGCAAAGATTCCCCTTGCAAAGTCACCCCTCATAGGCACAAAGTTTATCTGCGGCTCTTTTCCCGACAACTCCTTCATTGTCCTTCCAATCTCACCCAAGTGCTGGTGGGTGAAGTTCTTGTATATTGAAAGGTTGTTGTTGCGGTAGCTGAAGTGGCTCTTTTCGCCAGGTTTCTTTCCTGCACCGGTAGAACCGGTTATTGCGGTTACATGAACGTCGTCAGTTATGGCGTCAGCCTTTGCCAAAGGTGCTATTGCACTCTGGATTGCAGTTGCAAAGCAGCCTGGGTTGGCAATGTTGTCTGCCTTGAGGATCTTCTCCTTGAAGGTATCTGTAAGGCCGTAGATGAACTCCCTCCCCTTGTAGTGTGGGTCAAGACGGAAATCATTACCCAAATCAATGATCTTGCATCCGTCAGGAAGAGGGGTTGTATCTATGAACTCTTTTGAAAGGCCGTGTCCAAGACATAGGAAAACCACGTCGGGAGTACCTATCTGGTCTGTGAAACACAAATCTGTTTCTCCAAAAAGGTCCCTGTGCACAGAACTGATGCTCTGGCCCACGCTGGTGGTGCTGAGGACACTCACAATCTCCACATTGGGATGGTAGATGAGTATTCTCAACAATTCACCGGCGGTATATCCTGTACCGCCGGCGATGGCAACTTTAATTTTTGCTTGCATTCTCTTTCTCGTCCTCGTGAAGGCTGTAGTAAATCTTGAGAGGGTTTGCAAGAACTTTGGTGAATCCTACAACATCCCTTCCGGTGTAAGATTTGTTCATCTCGCCGTACTCGCCGAATTTTGAGCTCATAAGGTCATATTTGCTTGTACAGCCAAGTACAAAGAAGTTGTATGGTCTTAGAAGAACCTCTACTGTTCCGTTTACGCTGCTCTGTGTGCTCTCAAGGAATTTCTCCATATCCCTCATTACAGGGTTAAGGTACTGTGCCTCGTGCATCAGCTGGCCGTAGTAGTTTGCAATAAGCTCTTTCCAGTACAGCTGCTCTTTTACAAGAGTGTGTTTCTCAAGCATGTGGTGTGCCTTAATGATGATAAGCGGTGCTGCAGCCTCAAAACCTACGCGGCCCTTGATGCCAATGATGGTGTCACCCACGTGCATATCCCTACCGCAGCCGTAGCCGTTTGCAATCTCTGCCAAAGCGTGGATAAGGGCAACAGGGGCCATCTCCTGGCCGTTAAGGGCAACAGGCTCACCGTTGCGGAACTCAATTGTAACTTTCTCCTCACCGGTTTTAACCACTGGATGCGGGTAAGCCTCCTCAGGAAGGTATCCGCTTGACTTAAGTGTCTCAACACCTCCAATGCTGGTACCCCAGATACCCTGGTTGATTGAGTACTTGCTCTTCTCCCAGCTGAAGTTGAAGCCTTTCTCCACAAGGTAATCAATCTCCTCCTTTCTGCTCAACTGAAGCTCCCTGATAGGGGCGATGATGTTCACTTCAGGTGCAAGGATCTCAAAAACAATGTCAAATCTAACCTGGTCGTTGCCGGCACCGGTACTTCCGTGGGCAACATTGGTAGCGCCAAGTTTCTTTACATGTCTAAGAACCTCAAGGGCCTGGAAGATTCTCTCAGAGCTTACAGACAATGGGTATGTATTGTTTTTGAGGATATTTCCAAAGATAAGGTATTTGATGCCGTTGTTGTAGTAGCTCTCCACTGCATCAACTGTAACGTGGCTTGCAGCACCAAGCTGAAGTGCCCTCTCCTCAATTCTCTTTACCTCCTCAGCTGAGAATCCACCGGTGTTCACCATAATTGTGTGAACCTCCAAACCTTTTTCATTTTTCAAATATGGCACGCAGAATGATGTATCCAATCCTCCGCTGAATGCCAAAACTACTTTCTCTTTCATGATTATATATTATTACGTTATTATTATTCTGTGTTTTTTAGCCTTTGAGCTTCTTGCCCATTGCCTTGAACGGTCTGGCAATCCCCTTGCCAACTTTTGCTATGATGTTGGTGTTCTCCTTGTGCTCAGGTTTCTTTTCAGTTTCCCATTTGGGGTCATAAAGAAGGCCGGTGCACAGGCAAAGCTTGCGGTCGTTCCTTTCAAGAATGTCAAAGTTCTTGCAACCCTCACAACCAGCCCAGAACTCCTTGTCGTCTGTAAGCTCCGAGAATGTGACAGGTTTGAATCCCATCTCCGTGTTGATCTTCATCACTGCAAGACCTGTGGTGATGCTGAAAATCTTTGCATACGGGAACATTTTCCTCGAGAGTTCAAAAGTCATGTGCTTGATTCTCCTTGCAAGGCCGGTTTTCCTGTACTCATGAGCCACTATAAGTCCTGAGTTTGCCACAAACTTGGTATGGCCCCAGGTCTCAATGTATGAATATCCGGCAAGAGTGCCGTCCTCAGCAATGGCTATAACAGCTTTGCCGTCTCTCATTTTCTCCTTTATGTACTCAGGTGTACGTTTTGCAATACCAGTACCTCTCTCCTGAGCCGATATATAAATAAGTTCACAAACTTTCTCTGCATAATCCAAGTGGGATTCGTCTGCAACAATTACGTCAACTTTCATAGTTTTCCTGAACAATTAAAATGAAATGCCCTTTGGGCTGATTTAAACTGGGATTTCTCTTCCCGACAATTTATTAAGGATATTGAAACCTTTTGGAACGGACCTGAACGGTCCCTGCTCTGCCCCAGGTAGGGGTGAGGATGTGCCACACACTAACAGCGTCGTCGGACGCCGAGACTGAATCGGAAATGTGATATGTGACCTCTTGTTTTCATTAGGGTGCAAATATAGAACATTTTTTTATTATATTATAGGTATAATGGAATAAATGTAGAATTATTGATTTTTTTACACAAAAAGTTTGCAGAATAGAAAATAATCTCTACCTTTGCAGCCCGCAAAACGATAGAGGCGAGGAGATGAGTTCTTCAGAAGTTTGAAACGAAAAATTTTTTCAAAAAAAAGTTGCGAAAAAATTTGGAGATTACAAAAAAGTCCGTATCTTTGCGGTCCCAAAACGGAAGGACGGTTGGCCCGGAAGTTTGAGAGAAAAAGTTCATTGAAAATATTGAAAAGACAAGCAGCAAAATTCAGATTATTGAATTTTTGCAGAGCGTAAATTCCTTTGGAAACAAAGATAAGATCGAGTTACAGGAGCAAGCAATTTAATAGAATATATACAATGAAGAGT
>JAFOER010000072.1 GCA_017380095.1 Bacteroidales bacterium | reverse complement strand
CTCACTGCCCTGATGCTGTTCCTTATTGGTCCGGCAGAGGAGATTTTCTGGAGGGGATATGTGCAGAACAAACTTCAGCAGAGATATTCACCAAATATGGGTTATGTGGTTACTACAGCCATATATGCGCTGGTCCATGCCGGATCGTGCAATTTTATGCTCATTATGGCAGCCCTTGTGGCAGGAGCGGCCTGGGGGCTGATGTACAGGCTTTTCCCACAGAAGTTTGGGGCGATAATCCTTTCCCATGCGTTGTGGGATGTAGCGGTTTTCGTGTGGTTCCCAATCTAATATAATTTCACTATATTTGTAGTTATTTTCAAAATGGAGGGGATGCAAATGAGCAGAATAAACAGAGAAGAGTTTGCCCGCCTGATGCAGCAGCGTGTCCTTGTGCTGGACGGGGCAATGGGTACATGCATTCAGGGATACAACCTTACTCCCGACGATTTTCTTGGGGGCAAGGGTAACAACGATATACTCAATCTTACCCGTGGGGATGTTATAGAGGCTATCCACAGAGCATATGTGGCTGCGGGGGCAGATATCATAGAGACAAATACTTTCAGCGGAAATGCCATATCACAAAAAGATTACGGCCAGCAGGGGCGTGTGCGTGAGATAAACCTCAAGGGGGCACAGATTGCGCGCAGGGTGGCTGATGCGGCTGGGCGCAGGGTGCTTGTAGCGGGAAGTATGGGACCTACAGTAAAGTCCCTCTCCCTTTCTCCCGACGTGAATGAGCCGCAGCACAGGGATGTAACTTTCCGGGAGATGGCAGATGCCTACAGGGAGCAGGTTGAGGCCCTTGTAGAGGGTGGGGTGGACCTGTTGCTGGTGGAGACCGTTTATGATGCCCTCAATGCAAAGGCGGCCCTATATGCGATCTCACAGGTGCCGCAGGCACAGGAGATTCCGGTAATGATATCGGCTACCGTAAATGACCGCAGTGGAAGATTGCTCAGCGGACACACTTTGCAGGCTTTATATACAGCACTCAAACATTATCCAATATCAAGTTTTGGCCTTAACTGCTCTTTTGGGGCAAAGGATCTTGCACCGTTCATTGAACAGCTGCAGGGGCTCCCTTGCGCGGTGAGCATTTACCCCAACGCCGGGCTTCCAAATGAGATGGGACAATACGATGAGTCTCCACAGTACACTGCAAAATACATTAGGGAGCTGGCCCAGAACGGATGGCTCAATATAGCGGGAGGCTGTTGCGGCACAACCCCTGCCCATATAGAGGCAGTTGCCCAGGCTTTGCAGGGGATGGCTCCAAGGAAGTTTGGTGCAGCAGTGGGCGCTGCTGAAAAAGCTGCTGCAGATGAAAGTATGTACCTGAGCGGTCTGGAGGCTCTTAAAGTGAACAGGCAGGAGTGCAATTTTGTGAATGTGGGAGAGAGGACAAATGTGGCAGGAAGTGCCAAGTTCGCAAAACTCATAAGGGAGAAGGAGTATGCGCAGGCTGCTGATATTGCACGCAAGCAGATTGAGGGCGGAGCTACAATAATAGATATAAATATGGATGATGCAATGCTCAACGGGGCTGGGGAGATGGCAACCTTCCTCAGGTATATCTCCAATGATCCCGACATTGCTAAAGTTCCGTTCATGATAGACTCTTCTTCATGGGAGACAATTGTGGCAGGATTGCACAATTGCCCGGGAAGGGGTATTGTAAACTCAATAAGCCTTAAGGAGGGGGAAGAGGAGTTCCTCCGCAAGGCAAAGGAGATTAAGGATCTTGGTGCAGCCATAATTGTAATGGCGTTTGATGAGGTGGGGCAGGCTGTAACCTATGAAAGGAAGATAGAGATTTGTGACAGGGCTTTCAGACTCCTTACAGGGGAGGTGGGCTTTGATGCAAACGACATAATTTTTGACGTTAACATTCTTGCAGTAGGTACCGGAATTGAGGAGCACGACAACTATGCGGTAGACTTCATAAAGGCGGTACGCTGGATAAAGGATAATCTCAAGGGGGCAAAGACCAGTGGAGGTGTTTCCAACCTTTCGTTCTCGTTCAGGGGCAACAACACCGTAAGGGAGGCAATGCACTCGGTATTCCTTTACCACGCAATTGCGGCGGGCCTGGACATGGCAATTGTAAACCCTTCAATGTTGCAGGTTTACGACAGCATTGAGCCTCAGTTGCTGAGAAGGGTTGAGGCTGTGGTTCTCAATGACATTTCTCTCCTTGGTGATGATGCCGGCAAGTATGCTTCTGCAACGGAGGCACTTATAGAACT
>JAFOER010000071.1 GCA_017380095.1 Bacteroidales bacterium | reverse complement strand
TGGCCGTAAAGATGGGATGGTGGATTAAAAAGAAATGAATTCAGATATGAAAAAATTGGTTTTGTTTTTGGCTGCCCAGTTCCTGTTTGTTGCCATGTATGCACAGACAGACGCGCAGTATATGAAAAAGGCAGATGAGATCCACAGGAAATATCTCACTGTAGATACACACAATGATACTGCAATGTATCTCAATCATCCCGACGGGGAGGATTGGAGCGTTGCCAAAGGGCAGGTTAGCTTCCCCAAGATGAAGGAGGGAGGGCTTGATGCAGCCTTCTTTGCAATATTCCTCGACCAGGGTCCGCTGAGGGAATCTTCAAGGGATTCCGTATATGCCTATGCCATGAATGAGATAGCCCTCTTTAAAAACTATGTTGCAAAACATTCGGATGAAGCGGCATTTGCCTATACTCCAAAGGATCTGAAGAAACTTAAGAAAGAGGGTAAAAGGGGTGTTGTATTGGCACTTGAGAATGGTTACGGTGTTGGTATAGACCTGGCAAAGGTTGATTCGTTCTATGTTGCCGGCTGCAGGTATATTACTTTATGCCACAACTATATAAATGATATATGTGATGCATCAAGATATCCATCTCCAAACGGTTATGACGGCTTGTCCGAGTTTGGTGAGCAGGTTGTTAGGAGAATGAACGAGCTGGGAATGATGGTGGATGTGTCGCATGCCAGCACTGCTACCCTTTATGATGTCATAAAATTGAGCAAGGCTCCTATTTTTGCGTCCCATTCTTCTGTAAGGGCCATCAAGGACCATCCGAGAAACCTTACAGACCAGGAGATAAAGGATATTGCAGCTACAGGTGGAGTAATTCAGCTTGCAACAGGCAGATGGTGCCTTACAAATGCTCCAAAGAAAGAGACTTCAGTCAAACACCTTGCAGACCATATAGACCATATAAAGGCTCTTGTAGGGCCTGAGCATATAGGTTTGGGTACCGATTTTGACGGTGGCGGGGGAATGGTGGATTTTGAGGATTGCTCAAAGATGAAGAACCTTACTGTAGAGCTTTTGAAGAGGGGTTATACAGAAAAGGAACTTGAAATGTTCTGGGGCGGCAACTTCATGAGAGTATGGGAGGAGACAATTAAAGTGGCAAAAGAGATTGCCAAAGGGAAAAAATAAGTTGTCGGGAAGAGAAATTTTATCAGCGTTTTCCGCACTTTCCAATTTTGACCAAATTGGGGGTGCGGAATTTTTTTTGATTTTTGTAACTGCGTGAGAATGGCCATGTTGGGTGTTGTATTTTTTTGACCAAAGTTGTTGAAATTTTTCAAAAAATGTTTGCATATAAAAATATTTGTGTATCTTTGCAACCCGGTAATTCGGCTCCGTTACAGCCAAATTGCTGAGAATCAATAAATTAGAATAAGAGTTATGTTACAACCAAAGAAAACCAAATTTAGAAGACAGCAGAAAGGCCGCATGAAGGGTATAGCCCAGAGAGGTAATCAGTTGGCTTTTGGATCATTCGGTATCAAAACCTTGGAGAGCTGCTGGATGACCGGACAACAGATTGAGGCTGCACGTCAGGCCGTAGTTCGTTATATGAAACGTGAGGGTAAAATTTGGATCCGTATTTTCCCTGACAAACCATTCACCAAAAAACCTGCTGAGGTACGTATGGGTAAAGGTAAGGGTGCTCCAGAGGGATTCGTTGCACCTGTTACTCCAGGTAGAATGCTAATCGAGATCGAGGGTGTTCCAATGGAGGTTGCAAAAGAGGCTCTACGCCTTGGCGCACAGAAATTGCCTGTTACTACAAAATTCGTAGTTCGCAGAGATTATGTTGAATAATATTTAATGGAGAACAAGAAGATGAAAATAGCTGAAATACGTGAATTGTCTGCGAAAGATTTGCAGGAGCGCATCGCTGCTGAGAGAGCAAATCTTGAGACACTTAAGATGAATCATGCAATCTCTCCATTAGAGGATTCATCTAAAATTAAGAAAGCAAGAAAAAATATTGCCAGAATGCTTACAGTGTTGAGCCAGTTGGACAAATAATTGAGGATTCATGGAAAGAAAACTTCGTAAAGAAAGAATAGGTGTAGTGGTTAGCAACAAAATGGAGAAATCTATCGTAGTTGCAGTAAAAACAAAAGAGAAACACCCTATTTACGGAAAGTTCGTAAATAAAACCACTAAGTTTGTTGCTCACGATGAGAAGAATGAGTGCAGCGAGGGCGATACTGTAAGAATAATGGAGACACGTCCATTGAGCAAGTCAAAATGCTGGAGATTAGTAGAAATTGTAGAAAAAGTTAAATAAGCCATGATACAACAGGAATCAAGATTATTGGTAGCAGATAACAGCGGTGCAAAGGAGGTTCTTTGTATCCGTGTGTTGGGCGGTACTCGCCGTCGCTACGCTAGCGTTGGGGATAAAATTGTAGTTGCTGTAAAAAGCGCTATCCCTGGAGCTGATGCTAAGAAAGGCTCAGTATCTAAAGCGGTTGTAGTTCGTACTAAAAAAGAGATTCGTCGTGCAGATGGCTCTTACATTAGATTTGACGAGAACGCTTGCGTTCTTTTGAATAACCAGGGTGAGGTTCGCGGTACTCGTATCTTTGGACCAGTTGCCAGAGAGTTGCGTGACAATTACATGAAGATTGTTTCACTAGCTCCAGAGGTGCTATAATAATAAGGACACTATTATGAATAAGAAGTTACATATTAAGAAAGGCGATATGGTTTACGTAAACGCAGGTAACGAGAAGGGTAAAACCGGTAAAGTTCTTAGCGTTGATAAAGATAAGAATCGCGCCATCGTTGAGGGTCTCAACATGGTAAGTAAACACACCAAACCTAACGCTCAGAATCCACAGGGTGGAATCGTTAAGCAAGAGGCTGGTATTCATATTTCTAATTTGCAGGTTGTAGATCCAGTTAAAGGTGGTGCTACCAAAGTAGGCCGCAGAATTGGCGAGAATGGCAAACTGGTTCGCTATGCTAAAAAATCTGGGGAGGAAATCAAATAATGGCAAAAGAGACTAAAAGCGCTGCTGTTGAGCAGGTATCACTAGAGGGCTATGTTCCTTCACTACAGAAGAAATACAAAGAGGAGATCGTTGCAAAATTGATGAAAGACTTCGGTTACAAATCAGTAATGCAGGTTCCAGTATTGAAAAAGATTACCATTAACCAGGGTATGGGTCAGGCTGTTGCTGACAAAAAACTTATTGAGGTTGCTCAGCAGGAGTTGACATTGATCACTGGTCAGAAAGCTTTGTTGACTTACTCAAGAAAAGATATCTCAAACTTCAAACTTCGTAAAGGTATGCCAATTGGTGTTAAAGTTACTTTGCGTGGTGCAAGAATGTATGAGTTCCTTGAGAGACTTATTGCTGTATCTCTTCCTCGAATCAGAGATTTCAAAGGTATCAACCAGAAATTGGACGGTAGAGGAAACTACACACTAGGTATTAAAGAGCAGATCATCTTCCCTGAGATTGATATTGACAAGATTACCAAAGTTCTTGGTATGGAGATTACCTTCACTACTTCAACCGAGAAAGACGAGGAGGCTTTTGCACTGCTTCGTGAGTTTGGTTTGCCTTTTAAAAAATAGTACGAATAACTAAAGAGGAAAGATAATGGCAAAAGAATCAATGAAGGCACGCGAGGTAAAACGCGCAAAACTATGTGCCAAATATGCTGAGAAACGCAAACAGTTGAAAGAGGCTGGCGACTACGCTGCTCTTGACAAACTTCCTAAGAATTCTAGCCCAGTTCGTTTGCACAACCGTTGTTCAATCACTGGCAGACCAAAAGGATATATGCGTATCTTCGGTATCAGCCGTATTCAGTTCCGTGAAATGGCCAGCAAAGGACTTATCCCTGGCGTTCACAAGGCTAGCTGGTAGAAACATAAAGGAGTGCATTGCATTTTAATGCGGTGCACACCTTCTGTTATATAATCAAAAAAGTATTAACATTGGATATCGGGCTCCCAAGGGAGTCGATTTCTAAAAAAAACAATTTAAAAATGACTGATCCAATAGCAGACTTTTTGACAAGAATCCGTAATGCATCATTGGCAGGCCACAAAGTGGTTGAGATTCCTTCGTCAAAGATGAAAGTAGAGATGACCCGCGTTCTTCATGAGAAGGGTTACATCCTAAGTTACAAAGTTGTAGAGGGTACTCCTTTCAACACAATCAAAATTGCTCTTAAATATCATCCTGAGAGCAAGAAATCAGCAATCAAAAAAATTATCCGCGTAAGTAAACCAGGTCTAAGACAGTACACTGGCGTTGCAGAGATGCCAAGAGTATTGAATGGTTTGGGTATCGCAATTTTGTCAACTAACAAAGGTATCATCACCGACAAAGAGGCAAGAAACCTTAACGTAGGTGGTGAGGTTCTATGTTACGTTTACTAATCTAAAAATTTTTTAATTATTTATTTACTATGTCAAGAATAGGAAAATTACCTGTAAGCCTTCCACAAGGAGTAACAGTTACAGTAGGTAGCGACAACGTGGTTAAGGTCAAAGGCCCTCTAGGTGAGTTGGCACAGAAAGTTGATGCTGACATCAAAGTTGCTGTAGAGGGAGGCGTAGTGACTGTAAGCAGACCTACAGATCAGCCGCGCCATCGTTCATTGCATGGTTTGTACCGTGCGCTAATCAACAACATGGTTGTTGGAGTTTCAACCGGTTTCCAGACAAGACAGGAGCTTGTTGGTGTAGGTTTCCGTGTTGAGGTTAAAGGCCAGATCCTTGAGTTCAACCTTGGTTTCTCTCATGACATCCACTTTGAGTTGCCTGCAGAGATCAAAGGTGAGGCAGAGCCAGTTAAGAAGGGTGCTAACCCAATCCTTGTACTTAAGAGCTGTGACAAACAGTTGCTAGGTATGGTTGCTGCTAAGATTCGCTCATTGCGCAAACCTGAGCCATACAAAGGTAAAGGTATTAAGTTTGTTGGTGAACAACTTCGTCGTAAGGCTGGTAAGTCAGCTGGCGCTAAATAATAAGGAGAAGGTTTTATGGCTATTAATAAAATTGAAAGAAAGAAAAGAATACATTATCGCATTCGTAAAGTGGTTAATGGTACAGCTCAGAAACCAAGAATGTGTGTATTTAGAAGCAACTGCCAGATTTACGTGCAGTTGATTGATGATGTAAACGGCGTTACTTTGGCTGCTGCTTCATCAAGAGATAAAGCAATTGCTGAGCAGGCTGCTGGCAAAACCAAAACAGAGGTTGCTGCTTTGGTTGGTAAAGCTGCTGCAGAGCGCGCCCTTGCTAAAGGTATCACTGAGGTTGCTTTCGACCGTGGCGGTAACCTTTATCATGGTAGAGTAAAAAGTTTGGCTGATGCCGCTCGCGAGGGTGGACTTAAATTCTAAGAAACTATGGCAAATATGAATGTAAAAAAGGTAAAAACTACCGAGCTAGAGCTAAAAGATAGACTAGTTGCAGTAAATAGGGTTACAAAAGTAACAAAAGGTGGTCGTCACTTCAGTTTTGCAGCAATAGTTGTTGTAGGTGATGAGAATGGAGTTGTAGGATACGGTTTGGGTAAAGCTAACGAGGTTACCACAGCTATCTCAAAAGGTATCGAGGATGCAAAGAAAAACCTTATCAAGGTTCCTGTATACAAAGGTACTATTCCTCACGAGCAGGTTGCTAAATTTGGTGGCGCAAGCGTATTCATGAAACCAGCTGCTGCCGGTACCGGAGTAAAAGCGGGTGGTGCGATGCGTGCTGTATTTGAGTCAGTAGGTGTTCACGACGTTTTGGCTAAATCTAAAGGTTCTTCAAACCCTCATAACCTTGTAAAAGCTACAGTAGCTGCTCTTGCAGAGTTGAGAGATGCTTATACTGTTGCTGGTTTGAGAGGAATACATATGAATAGAGTATTTAATGGTTAAGGAGGTAATGATTATGGCAAAAGTTAGAGTTACTCAGATTAAAAGTAAGAACGGAGCTTCTCAGAAACAGATTGCTTGTTTGCAGTCACTAGGAATCCGCCGTATCAGACACTCTGTAGAGTTGGAACTTACTCCAGTTTATAAAGGAATGATCGAGAAAGTTCTACACCTTGTTAAAGTAGAAGAAATCAACTAATTAAGAGGATTTAGCAATGAAATTACATACATTAAAACCTTCAGAGGGTTCTATTGGAAGAGAGAAAAGAATTGGACGTGGTGAGGGATCAGGTCACGGTGGTACATCAACTCGTGGTCACAAAGGTGCCCAGTCTCGTTCAGGTTATTCTCGTAAACTTGGTTTTGAGGGTGGTCAGATGCCTATTCAGAGACGTCTGCCTAAATTTGGATTCAACAATCCTAACAAAGTAGAATATAAGGCTGTAAACCTTGCAAGCCTACAGGCTCTAAGCGAGAAGATCGGTGCTTCTGTAATTACAGTAGACACAATGATTGAGAATGGTCTTATTTCAAAGAAAGATTTGGTTAAAGTATTGGGTCACGGCGAGCTTACAGCTAAGTTGGATGTAACTGCAAATGCTTTCTCAAAATCTGCAGTAGCTAAGATTGAGGCTGCTCAGGGTACTACAACTATTATCTAACAAAACCAATGAAAAAATTAATTGAAACTATTAAGAATATTTTCAAGATTGAAGAGTTGCGTACTAGGATAGTTTATACTATCCTGCTACTCTTGGTCTATAGATTGGGAAGCTTTGTAGTTGTTCCAGGTATAGATCCTACGCAGCTTGCAAATCTGGAGGCTCAGACCCAGGATGGCCTTATGGGGCTATTGAACATGTTCTCGGGTGGAGCTTTTGGAAATGCTTCGATCTTTGCATTGGGTGTAATGCCTTACATCTCTGCATCTATCGTTATTCAGCTCTTGGGAATTATGATTCCTTACTTCCAGAGATTGCAGCGCGAGGGCGAGAGCGGTCGCAGGAAGATGAATCAGTGGACACGCTATCTGACAATTGTCATTCTTGCTTTGCAGGGTCCAGCTTACCTTACAAACTTGCATACACAGTTGCCTGAGACAGCATTCTTGATCAAAGGATTTTCATTTAACCTATTTGCTACAATTGTTCTTATTGGTGGTACCATGTTCATCATGTGGCTTGGTGAGAGAATTACAGACCGCGGCTTAGGAAATGGTATTTCTCTTATCATCATGGTTGGTATCATTGCAAGATTGCCATTTGCATTGACTGCAGAGATCGGCACAAGACTTAGCCAGACAACTGGCGGCCTGTTGATGCTTATCGTTGAGATCATCATCCTGTTCTTTGTGTTCGTGGCAACAATTGCACTTGTTCAGGGAACCAGAAAGATTCCTGTACAGTATGCAAAAAGAATTATTGGCAACAAACAATATGGTGGAGTTCGTCAGTACATCCCTCTAAAAGTTAATGCGGCAGGAGTTATGCCAATTATCTTTGCACAGGCGTTGATGATGTTCCCAATTATGCTTTCAAGCTTTGACGCTACCCGTGGATTAGCCGCCACTCTTGGTAACTACACAGGCTTCTGGTATAATTTCATATTCGGTTTGTTGGTTGTTGCATTTACTTACTTCTACACCGCAGTAACTGTAAATCCAACAATGATGGCAGAGGAGATGAAGAAAAACGGCGGTTT
>JAFOER010000070.1 GCA_017380095.1 Bacteroidales bacterium | reverse complement strand
GCAGTATCTCTTCCATGAAAAGGATGAAGAGGTGTTTGTAATTGTTCCCAGCGGCAATTAGCTGTTGTCAGATATATTTGAGCAGTTCTTCCAATGAGCTGCCCATATAGGTAGGGCCACCGTCACACTCCCTGTTATAGGGGTTGAAGTAGAACTGGTCTATCCCAAAAATCTGGGCCCCCTCAATGTCGTTAGGAAAATCATCACCAACCATAATGGCCTCATTCCTTGCACGGGATGGGGCCTCTTTGTAGTATTCCTCTCCGCATATTGCTTCAAGTGCCTTGCGGAAGATTACAGGGGAGGGCTTCATCACCCCAACCTCTTCAGAGAGGATGACTGCATCTACGTATTTGTGGATGCAGGTGGTGTTCATTTTCCTGTACTGTACGCTCTTGAAGCCGTTTGATATGATTGCAACCTTTCCTCCCTTTGCCTTTACAGCCTGCAGCACTTTCTCTGTTCCCGGGATTACAGAGCTCTCCATGGCCATGAACTCAAGATATTTCTCTCCAAAGGCCATGGCAAAGTTGAGCATCTGCTCCGGTGTGTAGTTGTGGGCAGGCAGAGATCCGGCCGGCGCCTCGTTGAGGATATGCTGCAAGGTGAACAGGAACCTGTTGCAGCGGAGCTCTTCCTTAAGGATCTCGCCCCTTTCATACTGTCTCCACAGGCTCTGGTTGATAACCTCATATTTCTGGAAGAACTCCTCTTTGTCCGTTACCCCAAACAGCTCTCCAAGCTGTTGTGAGTCAACCAGCTTGAAAAGGGCGCTCTTGGCGTTCTTGTCAAAGTCCCACAGTGTGCGGTCCAGGTCAAAGAGGAAGTACTTGTATTGTTTCATCCGGTGCAGGGATTATTTGCAGTAGTATTCAATCATCTTTTCAATTGCCCTCTGGCATACAGGGCAGAATGCATGTGCCTGGTTGGTCTTCATGCGGCAGTCCATAACAGGACGGTAGATTCCTTTTGCCATATATCCGCCACCTTCATAAACGCCCACTGTGACGTTGTCTTTTTGGTCATTCAGCGGTTGGGTTGGTATGGCGGTGCCAGTTGGAAGCATGTCTTTCCATTTGGATTCAAAGTTCACAAGTGTTGTTATGTTTGGCTCCCATGGCTCTATCTTAAGGTTATAGAACTCCTCGTATGAGGTGCTTGAATCATAGTACTCGT
Source organism: Bacteroidales bacterium (assembly GCA_017380095.1). Lineage (GTDB taxonomy): Bacteria > Bacteroidota > Bacteroidia > Bacteroidales > UBA932 > Egerieousia. The sequence goes on along the minus strand of JAFOER010000070.1, from coordinate 1,104 downwards.
CACCAAGGCCGGCAAAGCTGTGGCCGAACTCGTGCACAAATACCTCTTCTGCCCATTTGCAGTTGCTGGAGCTCAAACCGTAGAAGTTGTAGATTCCCCCTCCGCCATATTTCTCATTGTTTACAATCACATAAAGGGCATCGTATGGTGCTGCTGTTGCAATCTGGCAGATTGTCTTTTGGTTCTGTGCGGTAAGGTAGCGGTCGGAGCGGAAAGTGTAGAAGTTTGAGTTTGCAACGGTCTTCTTCCATACATCCTCGTGAGGGATGTCTGTGCCGCTCTCCTGCGAAATGGACTCAACAATCCAGATATTGAAGTCATCCTTGTGCTTGTTGTAAGGGGCCATTGTAAAAAGGTAGTCTGCAAAGCGGCGGGCATCTGCACGGAACTTCTCCATCTCCTGGGCAGTGTATCCTTCAGCAATGAAGCACAGGTCAACTTTAGTGGCAGGGTCTCCATTCTCCACCAGTGAAGATACTTTCCAGCTGTTTGCCACCTCTTGGCTTATAAGCTTGTCTGCAGGGTTAATCCCGACAGAGAAAATTTCACTGTACACACCAGTAGCCTTTACCCTTTCATATACCTTGAGCACAACTTTCTCCTTGGGGTAGGGGATGGTATATGAGCTGCAGAATGCCTGTGGTGTTGTGAGGGCATCAGTGGTGGTCCTCCACTCCTGGAACAGGGTGTTGAATCCTTTTGAGTAGATTGTCTCTCCCTGCAGTGTCTGCACCTCAAGACGGTACTCACCGTAGTTGAAAGTATCTATAAGATTGGTCTTTGAACCGCTCCAGGCGCACTCCTTAACCATTCCGTCCAGGAAGATCTTCTGGTATGAGGCATCTCCTGCAAAGGTGAGGTCTATGCGAAGCCTGTCGGGAGTAAAATATTTCTCATAGTTTGGCTGCTGGGCAAATGCCGCAACAGAAAGGAGTGCTGCTGCACAAAATGTTATAAATTTCTTCATAGTGCTGCTGTATAAGAGAAGTGGCCCGTTAAAGGGCCACACTCATATTATTTTCCTACATAATTTTGAGGGGTGATTACCAGAATCTCCTGTTTTACGGAGTCGCTTACGTTAAGCTCTTTCACAAACTCCTGGAT
>JAFOER010000069.1 GCA_017380095.1 Bacteroidales bacterium | reverse complement strand
CCTACACCATATCATACCATCCAGACTTAAAGATGGCTATGAGCATGCTGGACAAAGCGTTCAAGAAAACGGATATACTGGAGGGGCTTATATTACACTCTGATCAGGGATGGCATTATCAGCATCTAATGTATCAGAAAGCGTTGAAAGATAGAAACATCATACAGAGTATGTCACGTAAGGGAAACTGCCTGGACAATGCTATGATGGAAAACTTCTTTGGGCTTATGAAGTCTGAATTGCTATATTTGCAAGAGTGGGATAGCGTAGAGCAGTTCGCAAAGGAACTGGTTAAGTACATACGCTACTACAATAATGATAGAATCAAACTGAGGCTAAAAGGAATGAGCCCGGTACAATACCGAGCTCTATTCCAATCTAAGTCTGCCTCTCAATAATGTTAAACCGTCCAACTTTTGGGGTTCACATCATGCTGATTTCCGGGGTTCTTATCATTCTTTGGGCACGAATTAGGTGTCAAGTGTGCCCACCAGCCACGCTCCGGTATACCGTTTGCGGTTATTCAAAAATATAAACCTTGTCAGATCTTCTGAGCCTTTCGGGAACGGCGATTGAGCATCTTTCCCCTTTTACCGCCTTGTCTGTTGAGGCGAGATCCACGCGGATTTCTGCCGGATGCAACTCAATTACTCCGGTAGATGGGCCAATGATGAGAAGATTCTGGCCAACGTTAATTTCTCCGGTCTCTACAAGAATCTCAGCAACTCCAATGTTTGAGAAATAGTTGGTTACTTTTCCTACGTATGTTTTCTTTTTGGTGGCTTTGCTGCCGTAAACATCGCTCCACTCGCCAAGGAATGCTCCCTGGTAGTAGCCGTCCCAGAAGCCGCGGTTGAACACCTCGGAAACGCCGGACTTAAGCTCTGCTGCGTATTCAGGGGTGTAGGTGCCTGCAATTACAGCATCAGCTGCGGCGCGGTATGCTGCAGTAACCTTTTTCACATACTCTGCGCTGCGGGCACGTCCTTCAATCTTGAATACAGATACACCCGCATCAATGATCTTGTCCATGAACTCAATGGTACACAGGTCTTTTGGAGACATTATGTATTTGTTGTCAACTTCAAGCTCAATGCCGGTTTCAAGGTCTGTAACCTTGTATCCGCGGCGGCACAACTGGTAGCAGGAACCTCTGTTGGCAGAAGCTCCGTAGTGCTGCAGGCTCAGGTAGCATTTGCCGGATACTGCCATGCACAATGCCCCGTGGCAGAACATCTCCAGCTGAACCTCCTTGCCGCTTGGGCCTTTGATTCCCTCCTCAACAATCCTTCTCTTTATCTCCTTAACCTGAGGCAAGGTAAGCTCGCGTGCAAGTACAACAACGTCTGCAAACTGGGCGTAGAATTTTACAGCCTCAAAGTTGGATACATTAAGCTGGGTTGAAATATGAACCTCCACCCCAATCTGGCGGGCGTATGAGATTACGGCCATATCGGATGCAATCACTGCTGTAACACCGGCCCTCTTGGCCTCGTCCAATGCATGGCGCATAGGCTCAAGGTCGTCGTTGTATATGATGATATTGAGGGTGAGATATGACCTTACGTTGTTCTCGCGGCATATCTCAACTATGCGGTAAATGTCGTCGGGATTAAAGTTGTTGGCTGAGTGGGAGCGCATGTTGAGGTTACCCACGCCAAAATAGATGGAGTTGGCTCCACCCTGTATTGCGGCCATCAGGCACTCAAAGTTCCCCGCAGGGGCCATTATTTCCAGTTCCATATCCTATATCTTGTCAAGGCCTTTTGTAAATTTGAGCCAGTAGTATTTTAAAGGGTTTTTATATTTGAGCTGTTTCCAAGGGCGGCTGCCGTGAGGGCGGTGCCATACCGGAAGGTTGGTATACAGCCAGTTGTTGTATCCCATTTCAAGGGCTTTGTGTGAAATGGTAACGTCAAACCAGTTTTTGCCTGCATCAAGCTGGTTGAAGTCAAATGCCTTAAGGAACTCAGGGGTTATGAGCGAGCAGCAGAAACTGCAGTGCTTCTCATATTTGAAAGCGGAGTTCTCCCTTCCTTTGGCAGGAAGGTAAGGGTAGTTGATTTCACCTTTCTCATCTACCGTTACTGAAGCTGCAATTGCACATTTTTCATCTGCGGCAGCACCTTCATACAGTTTCTGGAAAGTATCCTTTTTTACTATCACGTCAGATTCCACAATGGCAAGTCCCCAGTTCTTTCCTATGGATTCTTCCCTTGTCATCTTAAGTACCATAAGGTAGTTGGGTGAAGGGTGGTCTGTGAGGTCACTCAGGTTTACCAGTTTGAATCCCAGCTCCTTTGAAGCCTTCTCAAGGATGGCGGTGTTCTCCGGGGTGCTGAAATCGTTGTAAACGGTATAAGTGAACGGAACCTTTATCTCAGAGGCCAATGTGGCCTTGACTGTTTCCAGTGTAAGTTCTATTGAATCCTTTACCGGGGTGATGATATTGAGTCCTTCCATCTTATTTTATCCTTTTGATAAGTTTGTCTGCAAAACGTTTCAGCTGCTCTTTCTGGGCTCCGTTGAAATCATTTTTCTCTATGATTTCCAGTGCGCTGTTGTAGTATCCCATAATTGCGGCAGTGGCACTCTCCCTTATGCCAAGGGTCTCGTACATCTGTTTCATCCTGGCAATCTTCTCTTCACCCTCCTCAATGCCCATTGCCATAATGGCATTAAGCTCCTCCTTCTGTTTGTTGTCGGCAATCTTGAATGACTCAACAAGGAGCCATGTCTTCTTGTTGTTGAGGATATCGCCTCCAATCTTCTTTCCAAAGATATTTCCCTGTCCAAAGGTGTCCAGCAGGTCATCATGTATCTGGAATGCAATGCCAAGGTCAAATGCAAACTCGTAAAGTGACTGTGCAATCTTTTCGTCTGCACCCGCAATGAGGGCTCCCATTTTTGCAGAGCATGCTATAAGTACTGCAGTCTTGAGGCTGATCATTGAGATGTAATCCTCCATTGTGATGTATGGGATACTCTCAAAGTTCATGTCGTACTGCTGTCCTTCGCATACCTGTGCGGCAGTTTTTGAGAACAGGGCAAGAACCTGCGGCAACACGTGCTCAGGGCAGTTGGCCAGAAGCTCGTAAGCCTTTATGCTCATTACGTCTCCGCTCAGGATTGCAATGTTGTTGTCCCATTTGCGGTAAACGGTCTGCTGGCCGCGGCGGAGTTCCGCCTGGTCCATGATATCGTCGTGGATAAGGGTGAACTCGTGGAAAATCTCCAGGGCAAGGGCAGGATACAATATGGGTTTTTCTATCTTGTCGCTGAAAAGGTTATATGTTAGCAGACACAACTCTGGGCGCAAGTGCTTGCCCCCAATTGAAATCATATACTCTATAGGCTGATACAGCTCTTTAGGCTCCATTCTGAAGTTGAGGGCAGCCAGCCCGTTCTCTACATATCTGTCCAGTTCTTCTATTGCAAACATATTCCAAAAACTTTTTATCACGCAAAGTTAATGGTTTTTGCACAATTTACTATCTTTACACGCCGGCATTCGTTGAATAATTATGGATAAAACAAACAAAGCAACAGTTGTAAAACATACTGGGAGCCACTATCTCCTTTCGCATCTTCCGCAGTGGGATCTTTTCCCTGCCGTAATAAAGGGAAAACTCAGACTCAAGGGGTTCAATTCAACCAACCCCATTGCCGTAGGTGATATAGTTGAGTATGAGAGGAATGAAGGGGAGATGGCTACCATAAGGAATATCCTTCCAAGGAAAAACCATATCATACGAAAATCAACAAATTTGTCCCGACAATCCCATGTGATTGCCAGCAATCTTGATATGGTGTTCCTCATTGTAACGGTGGAACTGCCCGAGGTAAAACTCCCTTTTGTAGACCGTTTCCTTGTTACCTGTGAGGCTTATAATGTACCTGTAACCATAATTCTCAACAAGATGGACATCTATTCACCTGATGCCTTGCAGATGGTGGAGGCGTTCAAGGGCATATATGAAAATGCCGGATACAGGGTGATAGAGAGTTCTGCGGCAACCGGATTGGGCATGGAGGAGATAAGGGAGTGCTGCAAAGAGAGGATTGTCCTTTTCTCGGGTCAGTCGGGAGTAGGAAAGTCTTCACTCATTTCTGCGCTGGATCCGGACCTCAACCTCAGGGTGGGGGAGATTTCCGCATATCACCAGCAGGGAAAACATACTACCACTTTCTATGAGATGCACCCTATTGCGTCAGGAGGTTTTGTGATTGACACTCCAGGTATAAGGGGGTTCGGTCTGGTGGATGTGTCGGATCTTGAACTTAGCGGGTATTTCCCTGAGATGCTCAGGATTGAGGACAACTGCCGTTTTGCCCCGTGTACCCATACCCACGAGCCTGGATGTGCCGTGAAGGAGGCTGTGGAGAACGGAGAGATATCTGTTGAGAGGTACGAATCATATCTCGGAATGCTGGATGAGCAGACCAAATACAGGTAACGGCAGATGAACAAAACCGTACTGAAGCTCGCAATCCCAAGCATATTTGCAAACATTACCGTGCCCCTTGTGGGTATGGCAGATACTGCCATAGCCGGAAGGCTGGGTGACGCCACGGTGCTGGGAGGCATAGCAATAGCATCAATGCTGTTCGATCTCCTTTATTGGAACATGGGTTTCCTGAGGGTAGGTACCGGCGGTATGGTTGCCCAGGCGTACGGAAGGGGCGATTACAAGGATGCAATGAGCACTTTCGCTTTGGGAATAACTACAGCCCTCGCATTTGCCTTTCTGTTCATTGTGTGCCAATGGGTATATGTTGAGGCGGCATTCCATTTCATTGAGTGTTCTCCCGGTATAGAGGCACTGGCCAGGGAATATTTCTTCATAAGGATATGGGCGGCACCGGCCACCTTGTCGCTCAATGTGTTCAAGGGATTTTTCATTGGAATGCAGAATGCGGTGAGCCCTATGGCAGTTGACATTACTGTAAACGTAACCAATATAGCTGCAAGCATCTTCTTTGCCTTTTATGCCGGACTGGGATTCAGCGGCATAGCGTGGGGAACCCTTGTGGCGCAGTATGTGGGGCTGATTCTGGCTGTTTCACTTATGGTATTCCAGTACCGCGGGCATTTTCATCTTATGGACATACGCAATGATATCAGGCCCGGAAAAATACGGAAGTTCTTCATGCTCAATGCAGACCTTTTTGTCCGATCACTCTGCTTCCTGTTCATTTATGCGGGGCTTACATCGCTGGCGGCGAAGTACGGGGATGTGGATCTGGCTGTCAGTTCAATAATGATGAAGCTGATGCTTCTCTACTCTTATTTTATTGATGGGTTTGCGTATGCCGGGGAGGCATTGTCGGGAAGATATATTGGTGCAAGGGACAGGGAATCCCTCACAAGGGCGGTAAAGGTGATTTTTATGTGGTGTTGCGGAATAGGTATTGTATCAACATTGGGCTATTGGGCAGGAGGCGAGTGGCTGGTGAGGCTGATGGCCACAGATGCAACTGTAATTGCAGAATCTGCCAGATTTCTTCCCTGGCTGCTGGTGATGCCGTTTGTAAGTTCGGTGGCCTTCACCTGGGACGGTATATTTATAGGGGCAACTGCCACAAAAGCCCTCAGGAACTCAATGCTGTGGGCGGTTGTGGGATTTTTTGCCAGCTATTTCCTTCTTAGGGGAACAATAGGTGTACAATCCTTGTGGGTGGGTTATATGATGCATCTGGTTGTGCGCACGGTGTATCTGAGTGCAGTTGCCAAAAAAGAGGTTTTTGAAGCTTAGGAAATTTTTGTAACTTTATAGTTTGAAACAAATTATAAAGTGATATGAAAAGAGTGTTTTCCCTTTTGCTACTCTTGCTGCCAGTGGCAGTGATGGCCCAGACATTGCATTTCCCATATAATCCTTCCCTGTCTCCCGACGGAGAGGATATATATTTCTCATACGATGGTGATATCTTCAAGGTTCCTGCACAGGGCGGCCTGGCAATGAGGCTGGTATCTTTGGGCGGCAACGAAGGCAATCCAAAGGTTTCCCCTTGCGGCAAGTGGGTGGCCTTCTCTTCAGATATCCAGGGGAACAATGATGTATATGTTGTGCCGGTGGCCGGCGGTGAAGTGAAGAGGCTTACCTGGCACGAGGGAAATGATGTCCCTGCAGGGTGGAGTGCGGATTCAAGACACATCTATTTTGAGAGCAACCGGGCAAACTCAAGAAGTGCCTACAAGGTGGCCCTCACCGGCGGTACCCCCCAAAGGCTTTTCGGCCACTATTTCAACACTATTACCAATGTGGCTGAAAATCCTGTAACAGGAGAGATCTATTTCAATGAATCAACAGAGAGCATAAATTTCCCTACCAGAAAAAGATATGTGGGAGACCACAATCCAAATGTAAAGAGCTGGAATCCTTCCAGGAAGGTGTATAAGGAACTTACATCGCATCAGGGAAAGGACAGCTGGCCTATGGTAGACAAGAAGGGTAACCTGTATTACGTTACAGACCAGTTCAACCAGGAATCCAACATAGCAAAATGGCTCCCTTCAGGCGAGCCTCAGCAGCTTACGGACTTTACACAGTCTGTACAGTACCCTTCAATAAGTTTCAGCGGCAATGCAATGGTATTCATTCTTGAGTACAAGATCCATTACCTCAACCTGCAGACCGGCAAGGTAACTGTTCCACAGATTTCCATCGCCGACAACAATATAGATGTGGAGCGCTCTTTTGCAGATCTCTCTCCGAGCAGGGTTGCCGTTTCTCCCGACGGAAAGAAATTCTCGCTTGCCATACGTGGACAGCTTTATGTAAGTGATGCAAAAGGAAAATACCAGTACCAGCTGCAGACCCCTTCCAACGAGAGGGTAGATGAGATGGTTTGGGGCAAGGACAACAAGACAATATATTACACCAGGACAGACAAAGGCTTCACAGCCCTTTATTCAATTGCTGCGGACGGTTCATCATCTGAAAAGCTCCTATACAAGGCCCCTTGCAATGTAAAGAGCCTCAAAATGTCACACAACAGGGAGAAGATTGCCTTTGTTAACGGCAATGAGAGTGTGAATGTGTACAACATAAAGGAAAACACAACAGAGAAACTTGCAGATGCGGAGTTCTGGTCATACTCAAGATATACCCTCAATTTCTCATACGATGATGCATATCTTGCATTTGAGGCGGTAAACCTTTTTGAGGGAGAGGTTTATATCTACTCTTTCAAGGAGAAAAGACTCCATAACCTCACCAACTCTGCCAGCACAGAGGGAGCCCCTTGTTTTTCTCCCGACGGAAAATATCTGTTCCTTACAGCAAACTTCCAGGGGACCTCATTCCCAAGGGGTGGCGGCAACAGGAGCATCTACAAGCTTCCTTTGATGGATTACAATACTAAGCCTTTCAAATCTGATTTCTATGACCAGCTTTTCAAGGAAGATGACAAGAAGGAAGAGGCCAAGAAGGAAGAGGGAAAAAAGGTAGAGGGCAAGAAAGATGCAAAAGAGGGGGAGAAAGGTAAAGGAAAGGAGAAGAAAGTTGCTGAAACTAAGATAGATTTCAACAATATTTACAGCAGAATCATAAAAATGAACCAGCTGCAGGGCGGATACAGTGTATATACATTCAGCAGCAAGGGAAAAGATTGGCTGTTGTGCTCTGCAAGGGATAAAGTTTACGCATTAGAACTCTCGGACCCATATGCGGAGGTAAAGACAATAAAGGACTTGAGACGCGGCTCATTCATCAGTTCAGACAATGAGCTCTTTGCAGTGGCCGGAGCCGATATCCACAAGGTAGACCTCAACCAGATGAGGGCAACAAAGGTAACCATAAAGAAGAGTGTTGAGAAAAATCTGAAGGATGAGTTTGAGCAGATGTTCCACGAGGCCTGGGGACTTATGGACCAGAACTTCTACGATGTGGATTTCCACGGAGTGGACTGGAAGGCCAAGAGAGACTATTATGCCTCATTCCTCCCTTATGTAAGGAACAGGGCCAATCTGGTAACCCTTGTAAATGACATGTTGGGTGAACTCAACTCATCACATCTTGGATTCAGTTCGCGCGGCAGGGAGCAGACACAGCCACAGACCAGAATGTTCACAATGGAGACAGGTATAGTATGGGATAATGCCAACCCTTATACTGTTGCCGCAGTTGTGGCGGGCTCTCCTGTAGACAACATAGATACAGATATAAGGAAAGGGGATGAATTGGTGGCTGTAAACGGTACCAGAGTGGATAAATCCCAAAACCGTGAGTCATATATGACATCTGCCATAAGGGAGCCCGAGATGAAGCTTACCTTCAGCAGAAAAGGAAAGGAGTTTGATGTGAAGGTACACACCATCTCCTACGGTGAGCTCAAGAACCTGCTTTATGGAGAGTGGGAAGAGAACTGCCGCCAGCTTGTGGAGAAGAAAGGAAAAGGAAGAATAGCATATACCCATATGAGGGATATGGGAGCCGGAGAGCTGGAGCGTTTCCTTATTGATATGCATACCCGTACCGCGGGCAAGGAGGCAATTATCCTGGATTTGCGTTTCAATAACGGCGGAAACGTGCATAAGGAGGTGCTTGACTTCTTGGGGCAGAAGGCCCATTATAATTGGGGCTTCAGGGACAACAAGACCAATTCCCATCCTAATGTAACCCCTGGCAATATGCCTGTAATAGCACTTATAAACGAGAGGAGCCTCAGTGATGCGGAGGTTACTTCAAACGGCATCAAATCCCTTGGACTGGCAACAATAGTGGGAACTGAGACATACCGCTGGGTAATATTCACATCGGGGGCCAGCATGATTGACGGATCATCATTGCGCCTTCCTGCCTGGGGATGCTACTCCTTGGACGGCAAGGACCTTGAGAGGACAGGTGTCGCTCCCGACATTTATGTACGCAATACATTCAAGGACAGGATTGAGGGCAAGGACCCGCAGCTTGAGAGAGGAATTGAGGAGGCACTGAGACAATTGGACAAGAAAAACTAACCCCTACACCACACAATAATGAAGAGAGACCTTAAATACCTGCAGCTGCTGGCCAAAAGTTTCCCGACAATCCAGGCGGCAAGTACGGAAATAATCAACCTTGAGGCAATCCTCAACCTCCCAAAAGGGACGGAGCACTTTGTTACCGATCTGCACGGTGAGCACGAGGCATTCCAGCATGTGTTGAAAAATGCGTCGGGAGTAATAAAAAGGAAAGTGGAGGACATCTTCGGCCACTCTTTGAGGGAGGTTGAAAAGAGCGAGTTGTGTACCCTTATCTATTACCCGGAGGAGAAGCTGAAACTCATAAAGAACCGCGAGAAGGAGAAGAGCCTGTACGAGTGGTACAAGGTTATCCTAATGAGGCTGGTAAAGGTGTGCTCAAATGTCTCCACCAAGTATACCAGGTCAAAGGTGAGGAAGGCAATGCCCCAGGAGTATGAATACATTATCCAGGAGCTGCTGCATGAGTCAAAGAGCGGTGAGGCCAACAAGCATGACTATATAACCGCAATTGTGGAGACAATCATCTCTACAGGGCGTGCAGACCACTTCATTACAGCCATATGCAAACTTATCCAAAGGCTTACAATTGATTCACTGCATATTATAGGTGACATTTATGACAGGGGACCTGGAGCGCACATAATTCTGGATATCCTTGAGAATTACCATAACTGGGATGTGCAGTGGGGTAATCACGACCTCGTATGGATGGGAGCGGCAGCCGGAAGCAAGGCTTGTGTGGCCAATGTTGTGAGGATCTGTTCACGCTATGCAAACTTCAAGATTCTTGAAGAGGGATATGGTATAAACCTCCTTCCTCTGGTAACTTTTGCAATGGATGTTTATGGTGATGACCCTTGTACCATTTTCAGACCCAAGGGGGCAGATGCGGAGGGTTTGAACCCTAAACAGACAAGGCTTGTTGCCCAGATGCACAAGGCAATAACCATCATACAGTTCAAGCTGGAGCATGAGGTTATAAAGAGGCATCCCGAGTACAATATGGATGACCGCAACCTGCTTCATCTGATCAACAGGGAGAAAGGTACGATTACTCTCGACGGAAGGGAACTCACCCTCAAGGATGATGATTTCCAGACAGTGGATCCGGCAGACCCTTACAAACTCACACCGGAAGAGGAGAATGTGATCAACAGGCTCACTCAAAATTTCATAAACAGTGCACATATGGCCAAACATATGCAGCTGCTCTATTCGCACGGAGCGTTGTATCTGGTGAGGAACTCCAATCTGCTGTTCCACGGATCTGTTCCGTTGAACGAGGACGGATCATTCAAGGCGCTCAACATTTTGGGCAAGGATTATGCCGGAAAGGCCCTGTTTGACAAGATAGACCAGATTGTGCGCCAGGCATATTTTGAGCCGCACAAATCTCCAGCCAAACAGTTTGCGCAGGATTTTGTGTGGTATCTGTGGTGCGGCCCCGTTTCCCCTCCGTTTGACAAGAACAGGATGGCAACATTTGAGCGCTACTTCCTCAGTGACAAGGAGGCCCAGAAGGAGCAGAAAGGATGGTACAACATACACAAGAACAACAAGGAGATATGTGAGAAAATCCTTAAGGAGTTTGGAGTTGAAGGTGAACCGTCACATATCATAAACGGCCATATCCCTGTGAAGACAACCAAGGGAGAATCTCCAATAAAGGCCGGAGGAAGGCTGCTGGTTATAGATGGAGGATATTCAAAACCTTACCAGGCAGAGACCGGTATTGCGGGATATACCCTCATCTACAACTCTTATGGGTTGAGGCTTGTGCAGCATGAGCCGTTTGAGTCTACCCAGAATGCAATAGAGCAGGGGAAAGACATCATTTCTGAAACAAAGGTAGTTGAGTTTATGGAGAGGAGGAAACTTGTAAGGGATACCGATATCGGGAAGAAACTTATAGACCAGATAGATGACCTGAAACAATTGCTGGTTGCTTTCAGAAAAGGTCAAATTAGATAGAAAATTGGTTTTGCAAGGGTGAAAATTATGCTACCTTTGCGGCCGTTTTAAAAATATATACTTATGACGTGGTTTAATGAACTTATTACAGGAACTTCCATTGCCCATGCCGTGCTTGTATTGTCGGGAACAGTGGCTCTTGGAGTTCTTTTGAGCAGAATCAAGATCTGCGGAGTATCATTAGGTGTTACATGGATACTCTTTGTGGGTATTGTTGCGGGTCACTTCGGCCTTGCTGTTGAGCACAATATCCTCCATTTCATCAAGGAGTTCGGACTTATCCTGTTTGTCTATTCGGTAGGTTTGCAGGTTGGCCCCGGTTTCTTCTCTTCATTCAAGAAAGGTGGACTTACCCTTAACGCTGTGGCGGTAATGATTGTCCTGATGAGTGTGATTCTGGCTTATGTAATCCATCTTGTTTCCGGCACAAGCCTTGTTACAATGGTGGGAGTTCTGTGTGGAGCTGTAACCAATACCCCCGGACTCGGTGCCGCACAGCAGACATATATAGATGCTACAGGAGTTGCAGACCCTTCAATTGCAATGGGATATGCTGTTGCGTACCCTTTGGGAGTTGTAGGCATTGTAATGTCCATTGTAGTTATCAAAGGCCTTTTTGGCATGACAATGGAGAAGGAGCTGGAGAAAGCAACCGGCTCAAGCGCAGACGCTGCAAAGATGGCTACCAAATATTCTGTACAGGTTAAAAATGTTGCAATCTTTGGCAAGACCATTGAGGAGCTGCATAATCTTATAGATATAGATTTTGTTGTTTCAAGATTGTGCAGGGCAGACGGCTCTGTTGAGATACCTGCATCTGCAACCAGATTGTATGAGGGCGACAAGCTTCTTGTCATTTCAGTAGAGTCGAGCAAGGAATCCATTGTTGCATTCTTTGGTGAAATGCTCGATATGAGTTCTGATGAGTGGACAGATATGGACAGCCTTATGGCTACAAGAAAGATTGTTGTTACCAAACATAAGATTAACGGAAAAACTCTTGGTGAGCTGAAGGTAAGGTCTGTATTTGGTGTGAATGTTACCAGGGTAACCCGTGCCGGTATCGATCTTGTTGCGGCACCGGACCTTGAGCTCCAGATTGGTGACCGTGTCCTTGCTGTAGGTGATGACAAGAAACTTGAGAGTTTTGCAAATATGCTGGGCAACTCTTCAAAACAGTTGAGGGAGCCAAATTTGCTGGCAATTTTCCTAGGTATTGCTGTGGGTATGATCTTCGGTTCAATTCCGTTTATGCTTCCGGGTATGCCGCAGCCGGTAAAACTCGGTTTGGCAGGCGGTCCCCTTATCATTGCAATCCTCATAAGCCGCTTCGGATACAAGTTCAACATTGTTACCTATACAACATTGAGTGCAAACATGATGCTCAGGGAGGTGGGAATCTCACTGTTCCTTGCTGCCGTAGGTATCAGTTCAGGTGCAGGTTTTGTTGATACAGTAGTGAACCAGGGCGGTTTTGCATGGATAGGTTACGGTGTAATCATTACCCTTGTCCCTATGTTGGCGGGTGCTGCAATAGGAAGGTTTGTGTTCAAGTTCAACTATTTCCAGCTGATGGGACTTATCTCAGGTAGTGGTACAAACCCGTCGGGACTTGCATATTCAAATTCGGTTTCACCAATTAACCAGCAGGCGGTTTCTTATGCAACCGTATATCCTCTTGTAATGTTCCTGAGGGTGCTTACACCGCAGATCCTTATTCTGATGGCATTGTAGAGGGCATTTTTTGCTCTTTTTGGAAAAAGATATTTTTCCCGTTTCCCAAAAAAAGAAAAACTTTTTGAGGGGAACGGGATTTTTTCTTTTTCAGAAATGCATTCTGTGGCAAAATGGATAATATTGCCGCAAAAAAAATGAAGAGAATTGTTTTGTATGCCCTTTTGGCGGCAATGTTGTGCGGATGCAGTTCCGTACCGGAAGATATGGGCAACGGAGCTCCACGCATGGAGAGCTCCAGTATGAGAGTGGAATTTCTTGAGTCTTTCCCCTTAACAAAGGGGACATCACCTATGGATGCATCACTGGTGGATGATCTGAATCTGTATATATTCGACCCGGAGGGAATACTTGTATATTCGGAGTATTTTCCCGACGGAAATGTTGGGACACAGGAGATTTCCCTGTACACAAAAAAGGAATATTCCGTATATGCCATCGCCAATTGGGGCAAGGAGGAGCAGGTGGAGACTTTGTCCCAATTGTTGGGGCTCACCTACCGTGTTTCTGATGTGGGAGATGTGTGCATTTCCGGTGGGGTACCGGTCATGACAGGGAAAACGGAGGCAGAATTCCCCTTTGACGGGCCGTTGCAGATAGAGATGGGCAGAATGGTGGGCAAAGTGAGCGTTGTGTGCAATTCCCGGAATGTCAATGATGACGTTTCCATTAAGGTAACAGGTGTCTCCCTCAAGAATGTTCCAATGGAGAGTACCCTGTTCGGCAGCAACAAGGCTGTTGAGGTTACGGATGGTGTGACATTTGAGGGGGACGACCTCGCTTCAATCATGTATGACGGGGTAACTTTCTATATGCTGGAAAACGTGCAGGGTGAGGTGCCCGGAGCTGTGGGAAACAAGGGGAAGGCCGAGATGCTTGGGGCGGAGCGCCGGGAGTTGTGCAGCTATATAGAAATTGATGCGGAAATAACCACTTACAGGCATAGGGGCAATATTGTGTACAGGTTCTTCCTTGGAACTGAAGATGACAACTGCAATGTGCTCAGGAACAACCATCATATGTTCACGGTTGAATTCAAGGGAGATGTGTCGGAGGAGGAGAACAGTGTAAGCGTGGATAACGGGGCATTGCTCGACAGGGTTACAGGCATACGTGTTTCCCCTTCGTTCATAGCTTTCTCGCCCGGTTTGGGAAAGACATACCAGTGCAAGGCCACAATTTACCCCGAGACCGCCTTTGACAAGAGGATTACCTGGAGCTCATCATTGAAAAGGGTGGCGAAGGTAGACCAGAACGGCGTAATTACAACGGTCGGCACCGGAACCTGCTATATTTTTGCCACATCGGTGGAAAATCCTTCGGCAAGGGGAGAAATGGAGATACAGGTAAGGTAAAGGTTTGCTATTTGTAAAGAGTTGGGTATTTTTGTGCCATAAAATTTATGTTTATGGCAAAGAAGAAAAGGGAGTTCCCAAACACTTATGTAATAATATTTGCAATAATTCTGGTGTGTGCACTGGCTACCTGGCTGGTGCCTGGAGGAGAGTATGTAAAAGCAGCTGCCGGTGGTGCCGGTGCTGCGCAGGAGGTGGTTTTCAATAATGTCCCTTCCCAGGGGCAGTGGTGGACCGTAATGGAGGCCTTTTATAACGGGTTTACCAAACAGAGCGGAATAATCTGTTTTATTCTGGTTATAGGTGCCGCGTTTTGGGTGGTGAACAAGAGCAGGGCCATTGATGCCGGCATCTTTTCATTCCTCAAGACGGTTACCCGCCTGGAGCAGAACAGGGTGCTGGCAAAGATTGGTGTAAGCAACCTGGTGCTGGTTCTCATCATGCTCATGTTCAGCCTTTTTGGTGCCGTGTTTGGAATGAGTGAGGAGACAATAGCTTTTGTGGTGATACTTGTTCCCCTTGCAATTTCCATGGGATATGATTCCATTGTGGGCGTGTGTATGGTGTATGTGGCAGCCCATGTGGGATTTGCGGGGGCAATCCTCAACCCTTTTACTATAGGTATTGCCCAGGATCTGGCGGGACTGCCCATGTTTTCGGGAATAGAATACCGTTTCTTCTGCTGGGTTGTGCTTAATGTAATTACCATAACATTTGTGCTGCTGTATGCAGCCAAAGTGAAGAGGAATCCGCGCAAATCCATAATGTATGAAGCGGATTCCCATTGGAGAAACCATATAAGTGAGCAGGGGGGTGGTGTTGAGTACTATACAAACAGGGCTTCCTGGGTATCGTTTGCCGTTGCTGCAATTGCGGTTGTGCTGTTTACCATAACCTACAGCGCGGATACCTGGCTTTCAGTGGGGGCACAGAAGTACCATACCGTTTGGCTGCTGCCTGTAGTGGCTGTGGCATTCATCTGTACAAGTGTGGCTGCATTGCGCAAGTCGGTCCACTTCTATGTATTGTCGCTGCTCGGGTTTACTATTGTATATCTTGTAGTGGGTGTCCTCGGGTTCGGCTGGTACATTGGGGAGATTTCGGCACTGTTCCTCTCCCTTGGGGTGTTGAGCGGAATAGCTATGGGATTGTCGGGAAACTCAATAGTAAAGGAACTGATGGATGGCGCAAAAGATATTTTGAGTGCTGCGCTGATAGTGGGTCTGGCGGCCGGTATCATTTTTATCCTGCAGGAGGGAAAGATTATAGATACGCTGCTGCACTCAATGGCAAGCTGGCTCGACGGTTCCGGTGAGACAGGAGCCCTTGGCCTGATGTACGGCATACAGACCCTCATCAATCTTGTTATACCTTCAGCAAGTGCCAAGGCAGCCATTACGATGCCAATCATGGCACCTTTCTCGGATATTATAGGTGTGAGCAGGCAGGCCACCGTAATGGCATTCCAGTTCGGTGACGGATTTACCAATATGATAACTCCAACCTCGGGGGTACTCATTGCGGTTCTGGGGATTGCCAGGATACCGTACGGCAAATGGGTGAAGTGGGTGCTTCCTTTCATATTGCTCCTCATAGCGGTGGGATTCCTCCTCCTTTTGCCTACAATTTATATGCAACTCAATGGTTTTTAATGCTCCCGACAATTTGCCGGAAGTGAAAAATTTTCATAATTGCTTGTAGTTTAAGAAATTATTTATACCTTTGCAAGCCGATTTAAAATCGGGTATTTGTATAAAGTTAAGATTAACAACAAATTATGCCAACAATTCAACAGTTAGTACGCAACGGTCGCGAGGTGATTGTAGAGAAATCAAAATCACGCGCACTGGATGCTTGTCCTCAAAGACGT
>JAFOER010000068.1 GCA_017380095.1 Bacteroidales bacterium | reverse complement strand
TTTTCATATACTGCGCGTCTGTCTGTGCATACATGGCAACAAACAGGAACTGGGCAGCCAAAAACAAAACCAATTTTTTCATATCTGAATTCATTTCTTTTTAATCCACCATCCCATCTTTACGGCCAACAGCACAATAAGTGCTGAAAGGGCAAGACAACCGAGCGAGAGCCACAATCCCATACCGTTTACAAACATTACAGGAACAAATGTTATGAGAAGGATCTCAATTGGTGCTATAGGAAGATATGCAAGGGCATAATCGTCCATAGCCTTGCTGGCAAGCTTAGGGTCTACAATCCTTATAAGTGCAATACCCATTGCCATTGTACCTGTCCACCATCCCCATGCAAATATGGTACGCTCAAACCAGTAGGTCTTTGAAAGCCTGCGGCCTAAATAGAAAGTTACCAGATACACAACAACCGCTCCCGCAGCAATGAGTACCACCAGTGGCAACGCATATTTTACAACAACACCAAGTTTGATTGACGCAACTCCAAATGCCACAAGAAGATCTGTGCTCATGCTGCCAATCCTCTGGGTTGTGTTGGGGCATATATAATTGGTAACATTTGTTGCATCAAAAATTTTCTTGAGCACAAGCCCCACAATGAACGCACAACTGAAAACAGGCAACTCAAGCTGAGGATAAAGCTGTTTTACACCCACGCTCATTGAATATCCAAGGAATGCCACAAGAAGCACCAGTGCAAAATGGAAAGTAAGGGGTTCAATTGATATTCCCGACGTTGTTGCACTTCCCAGAGACTCCCTCTTCTCCTGCGGAATAAGGCCGGAGCGGAGTTCATCGGGAAGATCACCGAAATCCGAGATGAATGCTGTCTGCTTGTTCTTGGCGGCAATCTTTATGAATATAAGGCCACCTATGATTGCACAAATGACACCTACTGTAGCAGTTGTCATGCCAAGACTGGAAGCCTCGTCCCATCCAAGGCCATTGAACGCCTCCCCTATTGCAGCAGCGGTACCGTGCCCGCCGTAGAATCCGGTAGAAAGCATCACGCCAAACGCATCATTCAAATCCGGCCATATAAGTTTCATCACAAAGAGTCCGAACAGGCCCATAACTCCCCACTGCACCAGCATTCCCAGCTGGGCATATGCCCACATGGGGCCAACCCTTCCAGCAACCTCCTTTGCGGAGAATTTAGGGGATGACAGTGGCAATGAACCGAACACCAGCGCAATGAGCACCGCAGCATATGTTCCCATGCTTCCCGACAAAGGGAGCCATCCCAGACCGTTGGGACCAAAAGCCAGACCAAGAACACCGGCAATAAGACTCGGCGGAATAAACAGTTTCTGAATGAGCTTCACCTTTACCCTTATAAACTTGCCCACAAGTATAAGTGCCGATATGATTCCAAGATCTGTAAGGAGAACCCAAGGAGTAAACACTTCTGTATTGAACATTATTTTTAGTTTTTAAGTTTTTACAATGTGTGTAAAGTTAGTATTTTTGTGGTGATTTATGGTTAAAAAGTTACTAAAATATTGTTTTTTACCCCTTGTTGCCCTGTTTTACGCATCATTTGCAAACGGGCAGAAGCCAGGAGTGCAGATAGGATATGAGGTTCACGGCAAGGATACAATATATGTAGACAGGATAAATGAGCTGCATGTCTTCAACAGGCCCCAGAGCTGGAAAAAGAGCAGGGAGTGGAGAAAATTTTACCGCACCGTATACAACTTTGCCAAAGTATATCCTTACGCACTCAAGGCCAAAGCCATAATGAGGGAAGCCGACAGCACCCTCGCAAATTCAAATTTTACAAGAGGCCAAAGGGAAAAATACATCAAGGATTACGAAAAGAAACTGTTCAGGGAATTTGAAAAGCCGCTCAGGAGTCTCTCCATCAATCAGGGAAAAATGCTGCTCAAACTCATAGACCGCGAAGCCGGCCTCTCCTCCTACTATGCAATAAAAAACTACAAAGGTGGAGCCGCTGCGGGATTCTGGCAAGGAATTGCCAAACTGTTCGGATCGGACCTCAAAAAGAAATATGACATGTTCGGAGAGGACAAAATACTGGAAGAGCTGGTACAAATGTACAAAAACGGCTCTTTCTGGTATCTCTACTACTCAATGTTCAGGGAGTGACACTCCTTGCCGTCAAAAACTATATAATCAAAATTGTGTATCCACTCTCCAAGGATATACATTCTGGCACCTCCATCCAGTTCAATTTGCGTCCTGTTATGGAAATGGCCGAAAATGAAATAATCAATATCGCCGCCCCTCTCCTGTTGCAGCGATTGGGCAAACTTTACAATCCTCTCATCCTTCCCTTTCCACTCCCATGGATTATCCTCATGAGCAAGCCTGTTGTGTTTGCTCCACAAATGGGCAAGCCCGAACGCCCAGCGGGGATGCACTCCGCTGAAAAGCCACTGCAGGATACGGCTCTTGAATGTACCATTAAGGAGTTTGTAACCAAAATCGCCTTTCCCCAATCCGTCTCCATGCCCAAGACAGAACCTTTTTCCGGCAATATCCACAACATAGGGCTGCTGAAGGATTTTCATCCCTATTTCCTGCTCAAAATAACTGTATGTCCAGATATCGTGGTTGCCGTTGAAGAAATAAACCTCAACGCCCCTGTCTACCAGGGAGGCCAAGGCACCCAAAGTACGGGTAAAACGGCGGGGTATGACATTCCTGTACTCGTACCAGAAATCAAATATATCTCCCAAAAGGTAAAGAGCCTTTGTATTTTGCGGCAACGAAGAGAGGAAAGAGGCAAATTTCCTCTCCCTCAACACTGCATCACCAACCTCCAGTCCAAGATGGACATCGGAAACAAAATAGTAAAGATCCTTCTCCATATCCAGGATTATATTTTTACAATATTGTACTCAATATACATGCAACTCCTGCCAAAAGGCAATAAACTGCAAAAATCCACAATTTTGCCCTCTTTACTATATTTATCATAAGTGTACAGGCGAATAGTCCCGACAAAAATGCAGAAACAAAACCAAGCAGCAACGAGCTTGTAGAGATGCCTGATGCAGCCACACTGAACTCTCCGCCCACAAGCTCAAGGAACGCCTCTCCCAAGATAGGGACAAGCACCATAAGGAACGAAAACTGCGCCACATCGGATTTCTTTACACCCAACATAAGGCCGGTAGAAATTGTGGTGCCTGAGCGCGACAATCCAGGCAACACAGCCAAAGCCTGGGCCAAACCTATAATTATTGCATCCTTATAGGTAACGGCTCTTCCCTCACCTTTATATTTGTTTGAAAGATACTCGCTTAGTGTAAGGAGGCCGGCAGTAAGGAGCAACATACAGCCCACAACAAGAAGGCCGCTTCCGAATATTGCCTCAACCTGCTCCTTGAAGAATACGCCAACCACAAAAATTGGAATCATGGATACAGCTATCTTGAATATGTACTCCTTCTGGGGATTCATCTTCATTGAAAAGAATCCGCACAACAGGTTCCATATCTCCTTTCTGAAAGCCACAATTGTACTGCACACAGTTGCCGCATGCACCATAACCTCAAAAGTAAGATTGCTTGTCTCAATCCCGAACAACGCCTTTGATATAGTAAGGTGTCCGCTGCTGCTTACCGGAAGGAACTCGGTCAATCCCTGAACCAGTCCCAAAAGTATTGCTTCAATCCAACTCATTGCTATTCCCCTTTATTTGATTTGCCTATATGCATTATAGCCCAAATCTCCACTACCATTCCCACAAGTATCACAACCGGAGCAAGAACAATTCTCCTGAAGCTGAACATCCCGTAATTGAAGACATTGGGATCGTCACTGCCGCCACCGGCCATAAGGACATAGCCAAGCACCATAACCGCAAAACCTGCAATTATATAAAGTACATTTTTACGGGGAATTGCAAAAGCCCCCTCTTCTGTATTCTCTTTCATAATATCTCTTTAATAATATAATTCGTCGTTGGTGAGTGAAACCATCCTGTTCACTACAAAAAATGTGCACACAAGGCATATGAATGCCCCCAACACCACAATTGCCGCCAAAACCGCAGCAATGAGCTCCATCCTGAATATTGCAAAGATCTGCACAAACTCATTCCTGAGCAGATACATTATACCCACAAGTGCCAAAGCGGCCAACAGTCCCGACAAAATTCCCTGGAAGAGGGATTTTACGAGGAAAGGAGCCCTGATGAAACTCTTCTTTGCCCCCACAAGCCTCATTGTATAAATTGAGAACCGCTTGGAATACACATTAAGCCTCACAGTATTGTTGATGAGGACAAACGATATGAACATGAGCAGGGCAATGAATATCATGAATCCCCATGCTATCTTCTCAAGATTCCTGTTGAGTATCTCCAGCAGCGACTCCTGATAGGCCACCTCCTCTATCAGTTTGTTTTCCATAAGGGAAGAGATTACAGTTCCTATGCTGTCGGGATGAAAATAACTCCCCTTGAGACTGATTTCTATTGAGATTGGAATGGGGTTGGAATCAAATGCATCAAGGAAATCGTCTCCAAGCAGTTTACGCATCTCTTCCGTACCCTTCTCCTTTGAAATGTAGCTGGTACTTTTGATGGCAGGATGAAGGTCAAGTGAATGCTGCAGCTTCTTGGCATCCAGTTCCGGCACATTTTCCTTGAGTATGGCAGAAATCTTCACATTCTCCTTGAAATAGTTCTGCACAGCACCTGCATTTACGGCAAGAATACCGAATATTCCCACCAGCAGCAGCACCAGCGCTATACTGATTATTGAGGAGAGGTACGAGTGTACAAGCCTCTTTGCTATAATATTGTTTTCTCTCTTGCCCATATGAATTAACTTTCAAAGATAAACACAAAATGTTTATTTAAAAATGTTTAATTATTTTTTATTATCTTTGTGCCTTAAAAATTCCATTTCTATGAAGGAGACCAAGAAAATATTGTTCGTCAACTCTGAGATTACCCCGTACCTCCCCGAGAGCACAGTATCAAACGTAGGCCGTTATCTGCCTCAGGGAATACAGGAGAGTGGCAAGGAAATCCGTTCATTCATGCCAAGATACGGCAACATAAATGAAAGGAGAAACCAGTTGCATGAGGTTATAAGACTCTCAGGAATGAATCTGGTTGTAAACGATATAGACAGGCCGCTCATCATTAAGGTGGCATCCATCTCGTCTGCCAGAATGCAGGTATATTTCATAGACAATGACGATTATTTCCACAGAAAGTTTGTCTACGGCGACGCCGACGGCAAATTCTTTGAGGACAACGATGAGCGTGCAATATTTTTTGCAAGGGGCGTTTTGGAGACAGTGAAGAAGTTGAGGTGGAAACCGGACATCATACATTGCCAGGGATGGATTTCACACGTTCTTCCCCTTTACCTGAAGAAAGCATATAAAGATGACCCTATCTTTACAGACTGCAAGGTAGTACTTTCTCTTTACGATGAGATTGCCGGGGAGTCTTTTGCTGAGGACATGAAGGGAAAGATGATTATTCCTGGAGTAAAAAACAAGGATCTTGATATACTCAAACCTGCCAATGGCATAAATCTTGCTAAACTCGCCATTCAGAATTCAGACGGCATAATTATGGGAAGCGAAACCGTTTGCGGGGAGCTTGCAGAATTTGTAACCGCATCCGCACTTCCTGTGCTTCCGTATACAGACTTGTCTGATTCTGCTTACATTAAGGAGTATAACAGTTTTTACGACAAAATTTTAGGATAAGATGCAATTAAAAAATACAATTGTTCTTGCTTTTGCAGCCGTGTTTATGGCTGTATCTTGTATTTCATCTGACAAAAGCGTTGGAGACAACCTCATTCCCGGCAACCAGGACCTTCCTGTGAGGACCGCCGAGATTGCATTGCCTGTACAGCTCAAGTCTTCACAGCCTCTTCAGAGCCTTTCAAATACCGAGTGCGTATTTGGTGCCATAAGGACACCTGAACACGGTCTTGCAGAGTTTGCCACAGCCGCAAACATCTGCCCAAATGTAAACGGATGGGACTTTGGAAAGGACCTGCAGGTAGAGGAGGTGTATTTCCTTGCAAATGTTTCACAGATATTTGTTCCAAACGACCAGCAGAGGGGTATTCCGCAGAATATTACAATCCACAGGACCCGCAAGCTGATTGATACCACAACTGTACACAACAACAACTTTACGGAGGCTGATTACGACCAGGAGCCGATAAACGCTTCCGAGGCAATATACTTTGGTGGCGATTCCCTTAAAATCCATCTCAAGAAATCATTCGCTGAGGAGATATTTACCGCAACAAAGGAAGAGCGTGATACCCTGATGCGTTTTGCAAGGAGATTCAAGGGGCTTATGATAAAATCTTCTGCTCCTGAGGAGGGCGTATATGGCGGAAGGGAGAACTTCATCAACTATGGAACCGCAAGCGTATACATGAAAGTGAATTTCCAGCCTACCTGGGCAGAGGGACTTGCAAGAAAAGATACCATCTTTGTCCTCAATTTCGGTACCGAGATGTGCCTGAACCTCTCTTCGTATGAGAGCAAGGCAAACCAGACAGATGCTCCCGGTGAGGTCATGAACATTGAGGGTGCTGCCGGAATAAAACCATTCATAAGCAAGGAAGACCTAAAGCAGGCAATCGATTCATGGAAAAGCTCTGAAGGATTGGATGGTAAAACCGTAATCATTGCAAGAGGTGCACTTGTTTTCCCTTTTGAAAAGCCTGAGAACATAGATGATTTGTCCAAATATCCTTCAACTCTCTATCCTTGCAACAGAGTTTACGACTCCACATATAAAGCCAACATATTCTACCCTGTAATGGATGTAAACATCCAGGGATACAGTATTGGCGCCATAAACAGGTCTTTGGGAG
>JAFOER010000067.1 GCA_017380095.1 Bacteroidales bacterium | reverse complement strand
GGAATCCTTGCCGGAAGCAGAAGCTTCTCCCCATGGAGATGGCTCCTTCCATTATTTGGAGCATATTTTCTCCTCTCTTTCTTCCTCGCAGGAGCTGTACCTTATATTTTTGACCTTCCGGCCCTGGCAAGCAAGGTGGAACTGTTCCTTTTCATTTTCCTGTTCCTTGCCGCCTCAGCAGCATTCGCCGGCACTTTCACCTTATTCCTCAAGGATACTGAGGAAGTTATGCTATATGTACCTTTCTTCTCCGTAGGACTCATCTTTCTTTCGGGCACCTCATTCCCGCTGGTGCAAATCCCCCATTTGTGGCAAATTCTGCACTACCTTGTACCAACCTCCCCGGGGGTTATAGGCTACCTCAAGCTCAACTCAATGGGAGGCACCCTGCACAATGCACTTCCACAGATTGCACTTCTTGCGGCCCAACTGCTCATTTACGGCACAATTTTGTTCATTTACACCCGGAAAATAGTAAATTTGCAAAAACCGTCGGGAAAATAATGGCAAAATTCGCACTCATAGGCAACCCCATTGCACACTCCAAAAGTCCTGCCCTGTTCAAGGCCGCCTACCCGGGCATCCACCACACCTATACCCTCCTGGAGGCCCCCACCTGCAGGGAGGCAATGGAAAGGTTCACACAGGAAGGGTACTCCGGATGCAATGTCACCTCTCCTTTCAAGGATGAGGTAATGCAATATGTTTCTCTTCCCGACAAAATTTCCTCCACCATAGGGAGTGCAAATACAATAATTTGCAAAGAGGGGAAACTTTACTCCTACAATACTGATTACTACGGGGTAAAGGAGACACTTGCAGACTTCCTCCGTGACACCGGGTACAGTTTCAAGAGTTCCACCCCCACCGCACTTGTGATTGGAGCGGGTGGAGCAGGCAAGGCAGCCGCACTTGTGGTTGGAGCGGGAGGTGCCGGCAAGGCAGCCGCACTTGCAGTACGCGATATGGGAATGGAGGTTTTCCTTGCTAACCGCAGTTCAGACGCCGCTGCCCCCTACGCTGCAAGGATAGGTGCAGAATACATCCCTCTGGAAAAGATTCCCCTGGTGCTTCCCCAAACCGGCATCATAATCTACAACCTCTCCATGGAGATTCCACAACTGAAAAATGCAGATCTTGCAGGCAAGGTTGTATTTGAAGCCAACTACGCACATCCCAACTTTGCTTCATCCAATGCAAGCTGCTATATAAGCGGCCGCTACTGGCTTTATAATCAAGCTATTCCTGCATACAGGCTTTTCACCTCAGAGGAGCCTTGCACCACTGCCATGAGACAGGTTATAGGGCTGTAGATCCCACCCTTTGGCACCTTGCCCGGGCACATATTCAAATATGTGGAAAACTTTTGCGTTTTTTTTACTCCTATGTGCAAATAAAGTTGTAATTTTAGCCGTTAAAACATTATTAGGAATGTCGTTCAATAAAGTTATTCTAATTGGCAATGTGGGTAAGGACCCTGAGGTAAGGCATCTGGAGACAGGTATTGCCGTTGCCTCGTTCACTCTGGCTACTACAGAGAGATACAAGAACAGGAATGGAGAGTTGCAGGACCAGACAGAGTGGCACAACATTGTGTGCTGGAGAAATCTTGCGGAATTGTCTGAGAAATACATCAAAAAGGGTGCTCAGATTTTCGTTGAGGGCAAAATCCGCACAAGGAGTTGGGCAGACCAGACAGGTGCCAAGAGATACACTACGGAGATTGTTGCAGACAACATTAGGCTGCTGGACAGAAAAGGTGCAGTAACCGGCACTCCGGCAGATATACCTGTACAGGCGGCACCGGTATCGCAGCCTGCCTTTACAGCTCCTGTAGAGGATGCATCGGATGACCTTCCATTCTAAACGGAAACATTATAACAGAAATAATCAAACAGAAATAATAACATAACAGACTTATGAAAGTAGATGTTGTACTTGGCCTTCAATGGGGCGACGAAGGTAAAGGTAAAATTGTAGACGTACTGGCTAATTCATACCCTGTGATTGCACGTTTCCAGGGTGGTCCAAATGCCGGCCACTCTCTACACTTTGAGGGAAAGAAATTTGTCCTTCACACTGTACCGTCGGGAGTATTCAGAAAAAATGCTGTAAACATCATTGGTAATGGTGTTGTAATTGACCCTATCATCTTCAAGGAAGAGTGTATGGAAATTGAGGCAACAGGCGTTCCTGTAAGGGAGAGAGTTGTTATCTCAAAGAAAGCTCACCTTATCCTTCCTACCCACAAAATCCTTGATGCCGCTTCAGAGGCTGCCAAAGGCAAATCAAAGATCGGTTCAACCCTAAAAGGAATTGGACCTACATACATGGACAAAACCGGCCGTAACGGTCTTAGAGTAGGTGATATCCTTACTGCAGATTTCGCAGAGAGATTCAACACCCTTAAAAGCAAACACATTGCAACCCTTTCACAGTTCGACTTCGAGTACAACGCTGAGGAGAAAGAGGCAGAGTGGATGGAGGCAGTTGAGTACCTAAAAGGATTCAACCTTGTAGACGGCGAGTACGTTGCAAACAAATACCTTACAGACAACAAGAAAATCCTTGCTGAGGGTGCTCAGGGAACAATGCTTGATGTTGACTTCGGTTCATACCCATTCGTTACCTCATCATCTACAACTTGTGCAGGCGTTTGTACAGGTTTGGGCGTTGCCCCTACCAAAATTGGCAAGGTTTACGGTATCTTCAAGGCATACTGTACAAGAGTGGGCAGCGGTCCATTCCCTACAGAGCTTAACGACGAGACAGGTGAGGAGCTAAGAAGAAAAGGTTTCGAGTTCGGTGCAACTACAGGACGTCCAAGAAGAACCGGCTGGTTGGATCTTCCTGCACTCAAATACGCAATCATGCTTGACGGCGTAACTGAGCTTATAATGATGAAGGCAGACGTTCTTGACACATTTGAGGCTATCAAAGTTTGTACAGGATACAAAGTTGACGGTGTTGAGACCGACCAGGTTCCTTACGACACTTACGCAGAGATTGAGCCAATCTACAAAGAGTTCAAAGGCTGGAAGAAAGACCTTTCACAGATTACCCGTGAGGAGGAGCTTCCATTTGAGTTCATGAACTATGTAAGATTCATTGAGAAAGAGCTTAACGTTCCAATCTCAGTTATCTCACTTGGCCCAGACCGCGTTCAGACCATCTTCCGTAACGAGGAGTAATTGGCAACAATGCCACACCACATAAAAAATGTCAGGATCACCTCCTGACATTTTTTTATTCCCCTCCCCCACCACAATCAATACCTTCGTTTTTTATACACATTCCCTGCGTGAACCAAGTACCTTCGTTCATGCCCGTCTGAGGCTGCTCGGATAAAAAAATCATCTTGACGGCGAACTCCTCCTTTTAGCCATCCTCCGGATGTCTAACGTCGTCAAACACGCGCCGTCACGGGACGATGATTTTTTCACCCTCCCTTACCGCCTCATCCGGGAAATCACTCAGGGTACTTGTTC
>JAFOER010000066.1 GCA_017380095.1 Bacteroidales bacterium | reverse complement strand
GGTATCATTTCCTGCGCGGAACGGGATGCCATCCGCCTGCCGGGAAGAAAATTCAAAAAAATTTGGTCAAGTGCCGAATAATCACTATTTTCGCGCGCTCAAATGTGTGGAGATTTCAATTTCTCAATGTGTTTGAGACTATAAATAATGTTTAACCCACTAGTAGTTAATTAATTAAAATGAGTAACGAAACTAAAGTAACTGTTGAGGAGGTAGAGGCTCCAGTAGCAGTTGAGACAAAAAAACGCAAAAGCAATGCATCTGTAGCAATTGACAAATTTGATTGGGATGCATTTGAGCAGGACACTGATTACGGTGTATCAAAAGAGGTAGTAGAGGCTAAGTATTCTGAGACCCTTTCTTCAGTAATTGAGAACGAGGTTGTAGAGGGTACTGTTGTTGCTGTTACCAAAAGAGAGGTTCTTGTTAACATCGGTTACAAGAGCGAGGGTATCATCCCTGTAAGCGAGTTCAGATACAACCCAGAGCTTGCAGTTGGTGATAAAGTAGAAGTTTATGTAGAGAACGCTGAGGACAAAAAAGGTCAGCTTGTTCTTTCACACAAGAAAGCACGTTCACTCAGATCTTGGGATAGAGTTAACGAGGCATTCGACAAAGATGAGATTGTTAAGGGTTACATCAAATGCCGTACTAAGGGCGGTATGATCGTAGACGTATTCGGAATTGAGGCATTCTTGCCAGGTTCACAGATTGACGTTAAACCTATCCGTGACTACGATGTATTCGTTAACAAGACTATGGAGTTCAAGATTGTTAAAATCAATCACGAGTTCAGAAACGTTGTTGTTTCACACAAAGCACTTATCGAGGCAGAGCTTGAGGCTCAGAAAGCTGATATCATCGGCAAACTTGAGAAAGGTCAGGTTCTTGAGGGTACAGTTAAGAACATCACTTCTTACGGTGTATTCATCGACCTTGGTGGCGTAGACGGTCTTATCCACATTACAGACCTTTCATGGGGCAGAATCAACCACCCTGAGGAGGTTGTTGCTCTTGACCAGAAGATCAACGTTGTTATCCTTGACTTTGATGATACTAAGAAACGTATCGCTCTTGGTCTTAAACAGCTTAGCGCTCACCCTTGGGATGCTCTTGATGCAGAGCTTAAAGTTGGTGACACTGTTAAAGGTAAAGTT
Organism: Bacteroidales bacterium; assembly: GCA_017380095.1. GTDB lineage: Bacteria > Bacteroidota > Bacteroidia > Bacteroidales > UBA932 > Egerieousia. The sequence continues at coordinate 9,404 of JAFOER010000066.1, read as the reverse complement.
GTTGTTCTTGCAGACTACGGTGCATTCATCGAGATCCAGCCAGGCGTTGAGGGTCTTATCCACGTATCAGAGATGTCTTGGTCTTCACACCTTAGAAGCGCACAGGACTTCCTTAAAGTTGGTGACGAGGTTGAGGCTAGCATCCTGACTCTTGACAGAGAGGAGAGAAAGATGTCTCTTGGTATCAAACAGCTTAAAGCAGATCCATGGGCTAACATCAGCGAGAAATATCCAGTAAACTCTAAACACAATGCAGTAGTTAGAAACTTCACTAACTTTGGTGTATTCGTAGAGTTGGAGGAGGGTGTTGACGGTCTTGTACACATCAGCGACCTTTCTTGGACAAAGAAAGTTAAACATCCATCTGAGTTCACTGCTATCGGTGAGAAACTTGAGGTAGTTGTTCTTGAGATTGATGCTGAGAACAGAAGACTAAGCCTAGGTCACAAACAGCTTGAGGAGAACCCTTGGGATGTATTTGAGACTGTATTCACTGTAGGTTCAGTTCACGAGGGTACTGTAGTATCATTCAATGATAAAGGTGCTGCTATCGCACTTTCATACGGCATTGAGGGCTTCGCTCCTGCAAAAGCTCTTGTTAAAGAGGACGGTACAACTGCAAAAGCTGAGGAGAAACTTGACTTTAAAGTTGTAGAGTTCAACAAATCAAACAAGAAGATCGTTCTTTCTCACTCTAGAATTGCAGAGGATGCAAAGAGAGAGGTAGAGGCTAAAGAGAACAAGGAGAAAGCAGCTGAGGCTGAGTCAACTCAGAAAGCTGTGAAGAAAATCAAAGCTAACATTGAGAAAACTACTCTTGGTGACATTGATGCTCTTGCAGCTCTAAAAAGCGAGATGGAGAAATCTTCAAAATAATTGATGGAATTTTCATTTCTTACAATGGGGACGGCTTCGGCCCTCCCCACTGCAAATAGATACCCAAGCGCTCACATCCTTACGGTTCGTGAGCGCTTGTTCCTTATAGACTGCGGTGAGGGGGCTCAGATGCAGATGCGTAAGTTTGGTGTATCATTTGCCAAAATAGACAACATATTCATTTCCCATCTGCACGGAGACCATCTCTTTGGCCTCTTCGGGCTCCTTTTTACCATGGCTATGGGAGGAAGAACAGCCGATTTGCACATTTATGCACCGGGCGGTTTCGGGAAGATTCTCTCTTTCTTCATGGATCAGTTTGGAGAGGGGATAAAATACAACATTGAGTTCCATCCCATCTCCTGCAAGGAACCTCTGCAGATATTTGATTCCCGACAATTGGAAGTATTTGCATTTCCTCTTGTGCACAGAGGGGAGACATATGGATTCCTTTTTAAGGAGAAGGAGCCCCAACTGAATGTACGCAAGCACCTTATTGAACCTTACAAACTTTCTTTATATGATATTGCAAGGCTCAAGGAGGGTAAGGATATAGTAAGGAGTGCTTCATTCATTGATGATGACGGTACTGAGGTAGAATATGAGGAGACTTTGAAGAATGAGGACTTTACATATTTGCCTTACAAGCCACGCTCATTTGCATATTGTACAGATACGCTTCCTTTCAAGCGCCTTGCCGGATGGATTAAGGGAGTAGACCTCATCTACCACGATTCCACCTATACAAAGGAGTTTGAAGAGCTTGCAAAAACCACACTCCATTCAACTTCTGAGGCCGCCGCTTGTTGTGCTAAGGAAGCAGGTGCCGGAAAACTTGTACTCGGACATTATTCATCCAGGTACAAGTCACTGGACACAATGCTCAGCGAAGCCAGGGAGGTGTTCCCTTCAACAGAACTGGCTAAGGAGGGCATGAAGTTTGAAATAGAACTGGAAAAATTTAAAGAGTAACATATATGAAACTTGGCAGACCAATAATGTTGTTCGTGGCCCTAATCTTATGTTGTGGCAATTTGACAGGACAAAATTCCCAGAGTCAGGTCTCTTTGCAGGCCAATAAACTTGGGCAGACACTGTTTTTTATAAACCGTCTTTATTTGGATACTGCCAATCTGGAGAATATTGCAGACAAGGCCCTTGTTGCAATTATGAAGGAACTGGATCCACATTCATCATATATCTCCAAAAAGGATATTCAGGCCATGAATGAACCGTTGCAGGGTAATTTTGACGGTATTGGTGTTGAGTTTGCACTTATAAATGATACTCTTACAATAAATTCCACAATTCCGGGAGGTCCGTCGGAGAAGGTTGGAATAAGGGCTGGCGACAAGATCATTGCCGTGGATGGTGAGGTTATATCGGGAACAGGGCTTACAAATGAGAGGGTACACAAGTATCTTAGGGGGCCAAAAGGGACAAAAGTTACCGTTTCTGTTGTGAGAAGAGGTGTTCAGGAACCGCTGGAGTTTGTGATAACCAGAGACAAGATTCCGTTGAACAGCATTGATTCCTATTATGTTACCGGTGATGATATTGTTTATTTGCGCCTTACCCGTTTTGCAGCAACTTCATACAGGGAGATGCTTGATGCATTGAGTGAGCTTAGAGTTGTTCCTAAAGGTATTATACTCGATTTCAGGGGCAATCCTGGAGGTTATCTTCTGGCTGCAATACAGATAGCTAACGAGTTTCTGGATAAAGGGCAACTTATAGTTTATACCGAGGGAAGGTCTGTTAAGAGGATGGATGAGTTTGCAAACGGTTCCGGTATACTCAAGAATATTCCGGTTGCGGTACTTATTGATGAAAATTCAGCATCGGCAAGTGAGATTGTTTCGGGTGCAATCCAGGACTGGGACAGGGGTGTGATCATTGGCAGAAGATCTTTCGGGAAGGGACTTGTGCAGCAGCAGATTCCTTTGCAGGACGGTTCTGCCTTGAGGCTTACTGTTGCCAGATACCATACTCCAAGTGGTAGGGTTATACAGAGTCCGTATGAGGAGGGCAAGAAGGATGAATATTACGCAAAACTGCTTGAGAGATTCAATAGGGGAGAGAATTTCAACAGGGACAGCATACATTTTGCTGATTCTCTGGTGTTCAAGACACTTAAGGAGGGACGTACTGTATACGGCGGAGGTGGAATCATGCCCGATATTTTTATTCCGCAGGATACAACCCATTATACTCCATTTTATGGTGAAATCTTGAGGAAGGGGCTTCTTACAGATTACATGAACGATTATTCAGACAAACATAGGGGCCAAATCCTTAAAAAGTATCCAACCTTCAAACAGTTTGAGCAGAAATTTGAGGTTTCTCAGGAGGATATTGACGGGTTCCTTGCATATTGTGCATCCAAAGGGGTTGAGCCTAAAGAGGGTGATATGGAAATCTCCGGCAACGAGATTAGGAAATATTTCAAAGGGCTGATTATCCGTTCAGTTTATAGCTTCAACAATTTTATCCAGTTTATAAACAGCGATGATCCTGAAGTGCTTAGGGCAATAGAGGAACTTGAACTGCAGCAGCCCTAAGTGTGCAGCGTTGGGATATGGGCACAAAAAAAGGGTAAGCTTGATATATCGCACCGCTACAACCGCATACCCTTGCTGCCTTCCGGCCCTGGGGGAGTTTTGCAGGAGCTGGTCGTATATGACTTACCCGGGCACAAAGGTAAGAAAATTTCTTTATTTGCAAAATTATTCGGCAGGGATATTGCTGAAAGAAAAGGGCAGGAGACCGTTTACGGAGCCAATTGCCCTCACTTTTGTTGCAGAGCCCACTATTATTGCCATAGGAGAACCGCTTCTTTTCTCGCTTTCCACCATAACCTGCACACAGGCGGCACATGGGTATGTGAATTCTCCCGTAACAATGCCTTTCTGGGAACCCACTATTGCAATGGCAACAACCTTCTCCTCCGGGTACATGTGGTGTGCGGCAAACAGTGCAACCCTTTCTGCACATAATCCCGACGGAGATGCGGCATTTTCCTGGTTTGATCCGGTTACAATTTCACCGTTGCCCATCCTTACTGCTGCCCCTACATTGAAATTGGAGTATGGTGCGTATGACGACTTGCAGGCTTTTGCAGCACTGTAAAGCAATTCTCTATAATCCTGAGGAAGTTCATCCCAGGAATTGTATTCCATAAACGGAATGTTTATGATTTTTTCTTCCATACGGCACATCAGTTTTTACAAAGATACATTTTATTATTACCTTTGTTTATATGAGAACAATAAATTTTACAGCATTAGCCATTCTTCTGTTGATGTGTGCCATACAGTTGAATGCCCAGAAACTTACAAGGGAACAGTACATAAAGAAATATAAGGACATTGCCATAAAGCAGATGCACAAGCACAAGATTCCTGCCAGCATTATCCTTGCCCAGGGATGTCTGGAGTCAAATAACGGAAACTCCGCGCTGGCAACTAAAGCCAACAACCATTTTGGCATAAAATGCCATGACGGGTGGAGAGGCAAGAAATTCAGGCAGGATGATGATGCCAAGAACGAGTGTTTCCGCAAGTATTCCAATGCAATAGATTCCTATACAGACCACTCATATTTTCTCACTTCCCGTCCAAGATACAACTCACTATTTGATCTGCCCATAACAGACTATAAAGGGTGGGCACACGGCCTCAAGGCTGCCGGTTATGCAACAAATCCTAAATATGCAAAACTGCTTATAGATATCATTGAGGAGTACCAGTTGTACAAATATGACACAGGCGAGGCGTACAGGATTACCCGTGCAGAGGAGAAAGCCAGAAAGGAGGCTGAGAGGATTGAGCGAAAGAGGGCCAAACTTGAGAGAAAGGCTGCCAAGGCTGCCAAAAAGGCCGAGAAAGCTAACTACAGGTATTACAAGTTCACCGGCCAGACACCACCATCTACAGTAAAGACTTTGGAAAATGCCGTGCAGCCACCTAAAGGTGAAGCAACTGTAGCAAAGCATAAAGTACAGAAAGGAGATACACTATATTCCATTGCAAGGAAATACGGTGTAACAGTTTCTGATATCCAGAAACTTAATCCGGGCATCAACGCTCAGGAACTTAAGATTGGTACTGAATTGAGACTGAAATGACAATGAAAAAAATCATCATATATTTTCTTGTAGGTGCAATTTGTGGAGCTACTGCCATTTTTGTTCCCCGTTATCTGAATGAGTCACGCAAATCCATCCAACAGAAGAGTGTAGTGTATATTCCGTTGGATGCAACATACGAACAAATGTGTGATTCTGTGGCAACTGCAGTGCAGCATATGGAGTCATTTTGCAAGGTTGCACATAGAGCCGGACTGGAACAGAATTTCAAACCGGGCAGATATGTCTTTACTCCCGACAAATCCAACAAGGACCTCGTGAGGATGCTTCAGAAGGGGTGGGAGACCCCTATGATGCTTACCTTGAGTGGAAATATAAGGAATCTGGAGAAGTTGTCGGGAATATTGGGGAGGAAACTGGCCTGCGATTCTGCATCTTTTTCGCAGTATTTTGCCAAGGAGGAGGTGTGGAAGGAGAATGGTTTTGGAAAAGAGACTTTTATGGCAATGTTCCTTCCAAACACGTACGAGGTATACTGGACAATTTCCCCTGAGAAGTTTGTGGAGAGGATGAAGAAGGAGTATGACAAGTTCTGGAATGGTGAGCGCAAGGCAAAGGCTAAGGAAATTGGTTTGAGTGAACTTGAGGTTTCCATTCTTGCCTCCATTGTTTGTGAGGAGACAAATTATACTCCTGAGATGCCCCGTGTGGCAGGTGTGTATATGAACAGGCTAAAAAAAGGGATCAAACTGGATGCGGATCCTACAGTAAAGTTCGCTTTGGGTGACCCTACCGTAAAAAGGATTCTATTCAGGCATTTGAAAGTTGATTCCCCATACAATACCTATTTGTATGCCGGTTTGCCTCCAGGCCCTATAACAATACCCGGCATAAAGGGGATTGATGCAGTTCTCAATTATGAGAACCACAATTATTTGTATTTTTGTGCCAATTCCAATATGGATGGCACCCACAAGTTTGCCGGAACCCTCTCTGAGCACAACAGGAATGCGAGGGCGTATCAGGCAGCTTTGAACAGGATGAAAATTAGATAGATATGAGAATAGCAGTAGGATTGTCGGGAGGAGTGGACTCCAGCGTTGCAGCGCTTTTGCTAAAAAGGGCAGGTCATGATGTGGTAGCCCTGTTCATGCAGAACTGGCACGATACTACAGGTACCCTCCACGGTGATTGTGAGTGGGAGGAGGACAGGTTTGTGGCTGAGATGGTTGCAAAAAAGATTGGTATCCCGTTCCACTTTGTTGATTTAAGTGACATTTACCGCCAGAAGGTGGTTGATTATATGTTCTCCGAGTATGAGAAGGGTAGGACTCCCAACCCTGATGTATTGTGCAACAGGGAGATAAAGTTTGATGCATTCCTGAAGTGTGCATTGGACCTTAATGTGGATTATGTTGCCACAGGCCACTATTGCAAGAAGGATGAGTTTGTAAATGAAAAGGGTGAGAAGATTTACCGTATCCTTGCGGGCGACGACAAGAACAAGGACCAGAGTTATTTCCTTTGCCAGCTCTCGCAGGAGCAGCTTTCCAAAGCACTCTTCCCGATAGGTGACATAGACAAGCCGGAGGTAAGGCGTCTTGCCAAAGAGGCGGGGCTCCCAAGTGCTGAGAAGAAGGATTCACAAGGAATCTGTTTTGTTGGCAAGGTAGATCTGCCGGTTTTCCTTCAGCAGAAACTCAAATCCAAAGAAGGCAATGTTGTGGAGATTTTTGCAACAGAGCAGGAGCGTGAGCCATATACCCAGGCTGCCCTTAAAGCGGGAGAATGCGTTGCAGATCTTGAGGGAAATGTACTGGTATCAACCAACGAATTGGGAGAGAAATTTGCAGACTACACTGCAGAAGAGTTGGCCAAGCTGGCCGAGCCAAATTGCTACAAGCCGGAAGACGGCAAGGTAATTGGCAAGCATACCGGTGCCCAGTTCTATACAATAGGGCAGAGGAGAGGCCTCAATATTGGTGGCCACAAGGAGTCTATCTTTATCATTTCAATTGATATTGAGAGCAATACAATTTATGTTGGCGAGGGACATTCACATCCTGGCCTTTACAGGAAAGGACTGAAAATAGACAATTCTGAGATTCACTGGATCCGTGAGGACCTTGCAATGGAAGTTGGTGAGCGCAGACGCTATATGGTGCGTATCCGTTACAGGCAACCGCTCCAGCAGGCTACCCTATACAGGGAAGAAGACGGGCTCTATATTGTATTTGACAAACCTCAGAGGGGCATCTCAGCAGGCCAGTTTGCAGCCTGGTATACTCCTGGCGAAGAGGAGATGATAGGTAGCGGAGTTATAGGGAGGTAATCAGAATTCCAGTTGCAGACCGTCGTATGCGGGCTGTACGTTTGACGGAAGTATTTCAAGCAGTTCCTGATGGGTTCCCAGCTGGTGTGAAAGATGAGTAAGGCAGTTGCGTGGAGCGGCTGCCTTTTCTATTATTTCCAGTGCTTCCGGCAGTGAGAAGTGCGAGATATGTTTCTCTTTTCTTACTGTGTTAATTATCAGCAAATCAAGACCCTGCAATTTGTGCATCTCTTTCTGCGGAATGCTGCTGCCGTCTGTAATGTATGCCATTTTGCCAAAACGGAATCCCAGGATTGGAAGTTTGTAGTGGAATACCCTTATTGGGGTGATTTCAATACTTCCTAGAGATCCGTAGGGAAGAGTTTTGGTTATTGTGAATGGCTTTTCGTCTATTGTGTGGAGGGTGTACTCGGGCACTCCGGGGTATTTCTGCTCTGCGAATGCGTATGAGTATTCCATTTTTAGGGATTCCTGAACATTTTTTTCTGCGTATATGGGGAATGCTGCCTTGCGGAAGTAGTTGAATGCCCTTATGTCGTCCAGGCCACCCGTGTGGTCTTTGTGCTGATGGGTAAGGATTACGGCATCAAGGTCTGAGATGTTTTCGCGCAACATCTGCTGGCGGAAGTCTGGTCCACAATCTATAAGAATGCGGAATCCGTCCACTTCTACAAGTGCAGAGGTGCGGAGTCTGTTGTCCCTCGGATCTGAAGATTTGCATACATGGCAAGTGCAACCTATCATAGGGATGCCCTGAGATGTTCCTGTTCCTAAAAATGTAATTTTTCCCATACTGCAAAGTTAGATATTTTTCCCTACCTTTGCCCTCTATGAGCAACGGAAAATTATATCTTATCCCTTCTCCTCTTGGGGAGAATGATCCACGGGAGGTTATTCCCTCTTATGTGCTGGATCTTTTGAAGAATATCAACCATTATGTGGTTGAAGAGTTCAGGACTGTACGCAGGTATCTCTCCCGCGCAGGGCTAAAGGGATCAATTGAGCAGCTGCAGATGTATGAGCTCAATGAGCATACCCCCCTTTCACAGATTGAGGGTTATATAAAGATTCTGCAGGAGGGTAATGATGTGGGATTGATTTCTGAGGCAGGTTTGCCTGCTGTGGCAGATCCAGGTGCACAATTAGTTGATCTGGCCCACAGATACGGCATTGAAGTGTGTCCTCTGGTTGGCCCTTCATCTTTGATGATGGCACTTATGGGGAGTGGCCTCAACGGCCAGTGTTTTGCCTTTACAGGTTATCTTCCCGTTAAGCCTGACGAGAGAAAGGCAAAGATAAAACTGATAGAGAAAGTTTCTGCCCAATTGAGCCAGTCGCAGATAATTATTGAGACACCTTACAGGAACGGCCAGCTTTTTGCAGATCTTTTGGCCGTATGTTCTCCAAAGACTCGCATTTGTGTTGCCGCAGACATTACGTTGCCTACCCAAACCATTGTTACAAAGAGTGTTGCACAATGGAAGAAATCTCCAATTGAGATTGGCAAGCGCCCTTGTGTTTTTGTTTTATTGGCTTAAGTATTTTATATGAAAGATAGAGTTGAGTTGGTGGGAATGCAGTTTTATGCGTACCACGGTTGTTTTGAAGAGGAACAGATTATCGGGAACAAGTTTGTTGTGAACTTCTGGGCAGAGACGGATATGTCGGTTCCGGCAAGAACAGACAACATTGCAGATGCCCTCAATTACCAGGAGGTTTATAATGTTATAAAGGAGCAGATGGAGATAAAATCCCATTTGCTGGAGAATGTTGCCAGAAGGATTCTTGATGCGGTTAAGGCAAGATTCCCTTACATTGAGTGCGCACAGGTGCAGATAGACAAGCTTAATCCACCTCTTGGAGGGCAGGTTTATGCCTCAAGGGTTACCATGAATTTGTAATTTACCAGATGAGCGGAGATATTAACAAGACAGTTGCGTTTGTAACCCTGGGTTGCAAACTTAACTTTTCAGAGACTTCTACAATTGCCCAGCAGTTTCTTGATGCCGGTTACCAGAGGGTTCCGCAGAGCAAGCCTGCAGACATTTACGTTATAAACACCTGTAGCGTTACGGAGCATGCAGACAAGAAATGCCGTCAGGCAATAAG
>JAFOER010000065.1 GCA_017380095.1 Bacteroidales bacterium | reverse complement strand
GTAATTCGGGCCGAATGCCACCGGGATTCCGTATGTGGCTGCCTCAAGGATATTGTGGATGCCAACACCAAAGCCTCCACCTATATATGCAAAATTGCCGTATCTGTAAATGGAAGAGAGGATTCCCATACAATCTATAAGGAGTACATTTGCCTCCTCAAACTGGGCATCTGAAAGGTCTCCGCTCTGTGAGAACTTTATAACCTTGTACCCTTTGAAGGTCTCCATTATTTTGGCAATATGCTCCTTGTGTATCTCGTGGGGAGCCATTACCAGCTTCACTTTTGAGAAGTTCTTTACAGAGGCTGCAAGGATCTCCTCGTCGGGAGGCCAGGTGCTGCCTGCAAGTATGGTGAATGAGTTTTTGCTGAATTTTTCTATTACAGGGAATTCCTTGCTTGCTGAGGTGATCTGGTTCACACGGTCGAACCTGGTGTCTCCGCAAACTGTCACATTGTCTGTAATGCCGATTCCCTCAAGCAGCTCCCTTGAGAGATCATCCTGTACAAAAAGGGCAGTGAATGATTTGAGCATCTTGCGGAACAGCCCTCCGTAGAACTTGAAAAATGCCTGGTCTTCCCTGAATATGGCAGAAACTATGTATGTCTCAATCCCTTTTTTGTGCAACTGTGAGAGATAATTGTACCAGAACTCGTATTTTATGAATACGGCCTTGCATGGGGCTGTGGTTTCAATGAATTTCCTGGCATTGGAAGGGGTGTCTACAGGGAGATAATAAATCCAGTCTGCAAGAGGATAGTTCTTCCTCATCTCATATCCGCTTGGGGAGAAGAAAGTAAGGAGGATGCGGTATTCATCCCTGTTTTCCTTGTACCACTCAATCAGGGGCCTTGCCTGTTCAAACTCACCTACAGACGAGCAATGGAACCAGATGATTGGCTTGGAGTGGTCTATCTCGGATTCAATCCTCTTGAGCAGCCCTTTTCTGCCGTCGCAGAAAAGTTTGGCCTTGTTGTTGAACAGTGAGGCAAACGAGAGGAGCGCTCCGTAGACTGCTATGGCTATGTTATATAAAATCTTCAATTCCGTCAGGTTTTTTATATCCTACAAAAGTAATAATTTATTTCCATAAAGCAATTCCGGGCAAGGTTGTTGCAATAAGTAAATAATGTGCGTAACTTGCACCAAATTTGTTTTATAATGAGAAAAACATTGGAAATGATAGGGGAATACTGGATGCTTATGCTCAAAGTGTTCCAGAAGCCAGAAAAGTGGAGGATATTTTTCAGGCAATGTGTTGTAGAGGCCCAGAAGCTCATTCTGGATTCGGTTCCCCTTATAAGCATAATATCGGTATTTATCGGCGCGGTGGCGGTAATACAGACAGTAAACAACCTTGAGAGCCCGTTCATACCAAAAATGTATGTGGGATATATGGCAAGGGAGATTCTTGTGCTGGAGTTCTGCTCTACAATGGTAGCCCTTATCCTAGCCGGCAAGATAGGCTCAAACATTGCATCAGAGATAGGCAGCATGCGAATTACGGAACAGATAGATGCAATGGACATTATGGGAGTGAACTCGGCCAACTACCTTATCCTCCCTAAAATTGCAAGTTCTGTAGTGCTCAGCCCTTTTGTAATGCTCTCAAGCTTTGTAATAGGACTCCTTGGAGGAGCAGCCATAATT
>JAFOER010000064.1 GCA_017380095.1 Bacteroidales bacterium | reverse complement strand
CACCTTGCCGCTCTTCATCAGAATCTCATCATGCGGTTGCTCCGCCAGCTGCTGCTGTCCAACCGGCTGCCCTTGTTCTGCAGCAACCGTATCTGCCTGTTCAGCAACCTGTTCCAGCACTTCTGCCTGAACACTTTGTGAAGTTGCAGCACTGCAGGATGACAGTATGGCCACAATCACCGCCAACATCATCTTTTCCACAATTTTCATATTCATTCTTACCAATCAGTTTTTCAGTTCCACATCTGCCCAGAATACTGCCTGGGCAATTTCATGTCCATCCAATACTACAAAAGGAAGTGCCTGGACATTCATTTTTTCCACTTCCTTATCCATTGCATCAAGCATCTCCTTCACGCCGTCCATAGGGATACCCTTTGATGCCAGACGTTCAAACATTCCCGGATTCCCGCGGTCATACCATTGGGCAAGAAGCTCCAGTGCCGCCGGACTCCCTTCTTGTAAGGCTACAGCAGCAAGCACTTCCACAACGGTCCTGTCCCGGCCCGTGCCGCTGACTGCAAATTTAAAATGATATTTTGAAAGCCTTCCCCTCCTCTGCTCCTGGAGAATTCTGGAGAACAACTCCCTGCAATGGCCACATCTGAGGCTTAAGGCTATGAACACCTGGCTCGCACCGTCGGGATTCAATGACCAAAGGCCGGGGAATCCTGTAGTATCCACATTTTGTCCCATATCAATAATCCGGTCACGCAACTGCGGATTGTACATCATCCTGAGTATTGATGAATCCAAAGGGGGATGCTTGGCCTGCTTATAGTATCTGAATGCAATGTCCAGAAAATATACCGCCATTACAAAAAGCGACAGCAAAGCTGCGGCCTGGTTCCATTGTATGTCACATGGGGCCAGACAACCTCCCGCCATGGCCGTAACGGCACAGCATACTGTTGCAACCTGTACAGCCAGACAGTTCCTGCACCACGCTTTCAGCACAAATGCCTGCCATATGATGCTCCATAAAGGCATTGCGAGAGCAAGTACTGCCATCAGGCTCCAGAACGGAAGCCACTGGGGCATGAGCACTGCCGTGAAAGCCGAGATGCCGAACCATGCCATACCTATAACACTGAGACTGTATCCCAATATCTTTCCGGCGGAAGACTCGGTAACAGCACTGCAGCTTCCTGAACACTCGTTCACGGCAGATTTCCAGCTGAAATACAGGCCTGCAAGGGAGAAAACCGCCAGCAGCGCCCTTACAGGGCTGAAAGGAGATATCAGGCCTGTTGCAAGAAGAAGCAGGCCCGCACAGAGGACAATCCATGGTATTGCCTTATATGCCAGATCTTTTGCCTTATGAAGAATATAGTATGGCTCACGGGCTTTTGATGTATCACATACAAGTGCCAGTCCATTCCACATCTTCTCAAAAGACTCAGGATCCTCAGGTTTGCGTGTCATTACATAGAAACCGTCTTCCCCCTGAAATACAAAAGGGAAATCCACATGCTCCAGTGAACGGGACTCCACCTTTACAGCGGTAACTTTTACACCATACTTCTGGAGGAGTTGCTTTATCCCCCAAAGAGTGCGGTTGCCGCTTTGGTTGCTGTACAGGTCCACTGTATACCGGAAACTGTGGCGTACACCAAGACTTTCAAGTATGTAGAAGAAGTTTTCCATCAAAAATGCCCTATTTCATAAAAGCCCTCAGCTGCTTTGCCATGTTGGAGGCAAAGACAAAATCATTGAGCTCCTTGCAGTCTGAGAGGAGAATCTCCTTGTTGCTTCCCTCCCACAGTTTTTCACCCTTGTAGATGAAGCCAATCTTGTCACCTATCTCCATTACGGAGTTCATGTCGTGGGTATTTATGATAGTGGTAATGTTGTACTCCTGGGTAATTTCCTGGATAAGGTGGTCAATTACAATTGAGGTTGTAGGGTCGAGTCCAGAGTTGGGCTCGTCGCAGAAGAGGTATTTTGGATTGAGGGCTATGGCCCTTGCTATACCTACACGCTTCTGCATGCCGCCACTGAGCTCGTTGGGGAATTTCTTGTTGGCATTCTCCAGATTCACCCTCTTCAGGCAGAAGTTTGCCCTCTCAAGTTTCTCTTCGTAACTCCAGTCGGTGAAGAAAT
>JAFOER010000063.1 GCA_017380095.1 Bacteroidales bacterium | reverse complement strand
CTATGTGCATTTTATCTCCTTTTAAGTGGAACAAAATTACAAAAATTTGCTTACAAAGTAGTATTTTTGCAGAATAAGCAAACAGATAAGGATATGATACAGATAAAGACTTTTTATTTTAACGACTTGCGCGAGTGCTGCTACGTGCTGTACGACAACACCGGCGAGTGCGTAATTGTAGACCCTGGCATGCAGAGCGCTTCCGAGGAGCAGAGACTTGTAAAATTCATTGAGGAGAACAGCCTCAAACCTGTAAAGCTGCTCAACACCCACGGCCACTTCGACCACGTTATGGGCAACGCCTTTGTAACTGAAAAATGGGGTATCCCGACATATATACACAAGGAGGATATAGGCCAGCTTGAGAGGGCGCAGCAGTATTGCCAGATGTTCGGATATTCAATTCCAAAACCACCGGTAGAGAATCTTGTGGAACTCAACGACGGGGACAATGTAACCTTTGGAGAGTCATCGCTGCAGGTTATCCACTCTCCAGGCCACACCAGAGGAGGAGTTTGTTTCTACTCTGCTCCCGACAAATTCATTGTTACCGGAGACTCCCTTTTCCAGGGTAGCATCGGAAGAACAGACCTTCCGGGAGGTGACTATGATGCCCTTATGGAGAGCCTTCTCAACAAGGTGTGCAAGATTGCAGACCCGTTCAGCAAGGTATATCCGGGACACGGCCCTGAAACTTCAATCGGACACGAGCTTAATACAAACCCTTTCTTGAGATATGAGTAAAGGCATGAGGAAGATTGTTCTTACCGCAGCTGCATGTATGCTCATCTCTGTTGCATACGCGCAGACCTCCTCATTTTTTGGCGGCTTGTGGGGAGAAGAGGAGAATGCAAAGCAGACTCCTGTTCAGAATGTGGTTATCCCAAAACTCCCTGCCCAGGCAGATTTTGCCGGTGAAAGGGTTCCGTTGGAATATTTTGATGTGAGGGAGAGTCTCCAGAGGGAGATGACCATCATCAACTACTGGCACGGAAGCCTATCATACATTGTCCAGTTGTCGGGAAGATACAAGGATATGATCTGCAAGATATTGGAAGAGGAGGGTATTCCTCAGGACTTCTTCTATCTGTGTGTGGCAGAGAGCTCGCTCCAGCCGCAGACATCCCCTGCAGGTGCAAAGGGATACTGGCAGTTCCTCTCGGGAACAGCAAAGGATTACGGTCTGGAAGTAGGCTCCGAGGTTGACGAGAGATACAATTGGGAGAAAGCTACCCGCGCTGCCTGCAAATACTTCAGGAAAGGGTATCAGAAATACGGTTCATGGACCCTTGCCGCCGCATCATACAATGTGGGAATGGCAAATATAGACAGCAGGATAGGATACCAGTCACTGGACAACTATTACGATATGCAGCTTCCCCTTGAAACAGCAAGATATGTGTACAGGGCTGTTGCATTCAAAATCATAATGAACAACCTCCCTGAATACGGGTTCAACATTAAGGAGGAGGACAAATACAAGCCAATTGAGTGCAAGGTTGTTGAGGTAAGCGGTCCGGTTGCAAACTGGAGCGAGTTTGCAAGGAAGCACAACACTAACTTCAAGATGATAAAGATGTGCAACGAGTGGATACGCTCCAATAAGCTTACAAACAAACTTGGCAAAAAGTATAAGGTGCTTGTACCGCTAAGCAGAGACTAGGATGGAAAAAATTGAGGTAACAGGGGCAAAAGAGCATAACCTTAAGGGGGTAAACGTAACCATACCGCGCAACAAGCTTGTTGTGGTTACAGGACTGAGCGGAAGCGGCAAGTCTTCCCTGGCATTTGACACAATCTATGCCGAGGGGCAGAGGCGTTATATGGAGACACTTTCCGCTTATGCACGCCAGTTCATAGGAATATTGGAGAGACCTGCAGTTGATTCAATTACAGGCCTTAGCCCCATTATTGCCATTGAACAGAAGACCACCGGCAAGAACCCCCGCTCTACAGTAGGCACCATTACCGAGATTTATGATTTTTTGAGGCTCCTTTATGCAAGGGCCTCCACAGCATATTCCCCTGCAACCGGCCTCCCTATGGTAAAATATACCAACGAGCAGATTATATCACTCATCCTTGATGAGTACGCAGGAAAGAAATGCATTGTCCTCTCCCCTCTTGTAGTTGGAAGGAAAGGACATTATAAGGAACTTTTTGAGAGTCTTATAAAAAAAGGATACCAGCAGATAAGGATAGACGGCCAGATCCATTTTCTGGCAGATGTAAACCCGCTGGACCGCTACAAGACACACTTCATAGAGCTTGTAGTTGACAAGCTCATCCCTTCGCAGGATGATTACAAGAGGATTGCAAATTCCGTTGAACAGGCCCTGCAGCAGGGCAAGGGAACCCTGGCAATTCTCGGATATGGGGATGAGGATGGTGAACCTAGATTCTTCAGCAAGCACCTCATGTGCCCGCAAAGCGGAATCTCGTTCCCTGAGCCTGCACCCCACACATTCTCTTTCAACTCCCCACAGGGAGCCTGCCCAAAATGCAAGGGACTGGGATACATCTCCCGCATAGATATGGACAAGATAGTCCCAGATCCGGGCAAAAGCATTCTACAGGGAGCTTTTGAGCCTTTGGGTGCATATAAGGACAACAACTGGTTCAGGATTCTGGAGAGCATGGCAAAAGTGCATGAATTCTCCCTTAATGTACCGGTAAAGAATCTCCCTCAGGAGATTATGGACATGATCATTTACGGTACAGACGAGCTGTTCAGGGTAAACCTTGCAGACGGCACACAGCTCTCCCCATTTGCAGGAGTGATCTCCAAACTGGAGCAGAACAACGAGGAGGTGAGCGAGAAGAAGGAGCGCTTTATTGAGGAGATCGAGTGCCCTGAGTGCCGCGGTACCCGTCTTAACAAGGATGCCCTCCATTTCAAGATAGATGAAAAGGACATTACCCAGGTAAGTGCAATGGATATGGATGAACTTGCCGAATGGGTAAAGGGACTTCCCGAAAAATTGTCGGGAAAACAGAACATGATTGCCCAGGATATCCTCAAGGAGCTCAATGACAGGATTGGGTTCCTGCAGCAGGTGGGGTTGAACTACCTCTCCCTGAGCCGTTCTACAAGGAGCCTCAGCGGCGGTGAGAGCCAGCGCATAAGGCTTGCAACCCAGATAGGAAGCAAACTGGTGAATGTGCTTTACATATTGGATGAGCCGAGCATTGGACTCCACCAGAGGGATAACCGCAAGCTCATTGCATCGCTCAAGAGACTGAGGGACGAGGGCAACTCGGTAATGGTTGTGGAACACGATGAGGAGATGATCCGCGAGAGCGACCACCTCATAGACCTTGGCCCAGGTGCCGGCGCACTGGGAGGCAAACTCCTGTACAACGGGGCACCTGATGAAATATACAGGATGCCTCTTGAGCAAGTAACAAAACTGGAGAGCTTTACGGCAGATTACCTGAGAGGAATCCGCAAAATAGAGATCCCTTCTTCCCGACGGAAAGGTAACGGCAAGTTCCTTGAACTCAGAGGTGCTACAGGCAACAACCTCAAGGGGGTTGACCTCAAGCTCCCGCTGGGATGCCTTGTAGGGATAAGCGGAGTGAGCGGCAGCGGAAAATCCACCCTCATAAACGAAACCCTAATGCCAATATTGAGCAAGCATTTCTACCGCTCATTGGCCACACCTCTACCATACAGGGAGATAGAGGGTATAGAGAACCTGGACAAACTTATAGTGGTTGACCAGAGCCCTATAGGACGTACCCCACGCAGCAACCCGGCAACATATACAAATGTGTTCGGCGATATAAGAAAACTCTTTGAAAACACCCCTGACGCAAAGATTAGGGGCTTTAAGGCCGGACGCTTTTCATTCAATGTAAAGGGTGGACGTTGCGAGACCTGCAAAGGCGCCGGTGTGGAAACCATAGAGATGAACTTCCTCCCAAGCGTATATGTACATTGCAAGGAGTGCAACGGCAAACGTTACAACCAGGATACCCTTGCCGTAAAATACAAGGGAAAGAGCATCAATGACGTGCTGGAGATGACAATTGCCCAGGCTTTGGAGTTCTTTGAGCCTGTACCGTCCATTGCCCAGAAGATAAAGGCCCTCAATGATGTGGGTCTGGGTTACATAACATTGGGACAGCCTTCAACCACATTGAGCGGAGGTGAGAGCCAGAGGGTAAAACTTGCAACGGAACTTGCCAGGAAAGGGACCGGAAACAGCATCTATATCCTTGACGAGCCAACTACGGGACTCCACTTTGAGGATATAAAGATACTCCTTGGTGTTCTTGAAAAGATTGTTGAGCAGGGCAATACCGTAGTTGTGATTGAACATAACCTTGATGTGCTCAAGAGTGTGGACTGGCTGATAGACCTTGGTCCTGAAGGGGGCTCAGGTGGCGGATGCATAATTGCAGAAGGTACTCCGGAAGAGGTTGCCCAATGCAAGGGGTCATATACCGGGGAATTCCTTAAGGAGATCCTTTAACTGAACCTCAACTTGACACCAAATGAGAGGCCGAAGATATCCCAGAACTTGAGGTATCTGTTGGTAGCTTTGCTCACAACATAAATGTCAGTTGCCCCGAACTCCCAGAAAAAGGAGCTGTTCTTATATGTTATGCTCTCCCCCACAAATATGTTGAACCTCACTTTGGTAGAGAATCCATAATACCCTTTTGGATACTTGGAAGGCTCCCTCATCCAGAAATCACGGCTGAGAATAGTATTTATATACATGCCGCAAGTGAGCGGTTCAAAAGCAAAATTCTCCCCTATAGGCCTGCTCCACGGAATATATGTCTGCTTGAGGGTGAATGTGGCATATCTCTTTTTGCCCTCCTCCTTGGGAATATATCCGTACAGCATTGTGGTCTCCCACTGGTTGCCCTTGCCGTATTCCCATCCGAAGCCTGCCGACACCAAGCCCATATTTCCGGCTACCTGCATGATTCCAACAGTGGGTCTTATCCTTTCAAACCCCTCTGCCTTGCCCGGCGCAAATGCTGCGACCAATACCAGAAACGCACTAAAAATCCACAATCTCACACTCATATCCCTTCTCCTTTATTGTAAACAGATAATACTGCCTCTTCTCAATATTGGGCACACCGTAATATATCAACCCTGTATTGAACAGGTCCTTCTCCATCCTCTTGTGCTCGTGCCCGAACAGATAGAACTGCACATTGGGAAACCTTCTGGAAGCATAGTCAAAAACCTCCGCCACATTGTTGTTGAATCCGTCGGCGTATGGCCTTGCATGCATCACAAACACCGTCTTTGTCACATATTCCGGCAGATTTGCCAGCAGGTCTGAAATATACGAGAAATCCGGCACCGGAGTATTGTAGTCATACTCCAGGGCATTTGTATTAAGGCACACAAAAAGCACGTTGCCGGCTGTAAAATGGAAATTGAGCTTCCCGAACACCGCCTCAAATGCCTGCTCACCGGAGCCCAGGCAGTCGTGGTTTCCTATAAGTGCCACCCACGGCATCTGCAGCCTGTCCAGTATATCCCTTTGCCACAGGAACTCGTATGTGGCACCAAAGTCTGTAAGGTCACCCCCGTGGATAACAAAGTTAACATCCTTGCCGTTGATGCTTTTTACAACATCCTCCGTCTCGTCATACCACCTCTGGGTATCACTTATAAAGGCAAAAGTAAACTCCTTTTTGGCATTTGTATACTCCTCTATCTTGGCTATATTCCTGGCATTGATATCCCGCTCCCCCTTTATGTCGCAATCATAAGGGTGGATATCCAATGTGCTGCATGATACAGCCATCACAAGTATGAATGAAAATATTGCCGCTCTGAACATGGCGGCAAAAATACTAATCTTTAATTT
>JAFOER010000062.1 GCA_017380095.1 Bacteroidales bacterium | reverse complement strand
TTTACTCTTTTCATCATTTGTAAATTATCTATAAAAATTTGCTCCAATTTTGTAGCGCGAAAGTACAGCACTTATTCAAAGAATAAAAAAAAGCGGAGTTTACATTTAGGTTTACATTGCACGTTTTATAGTAAAAAATGGCAAAAAATGCCATTTGTATACCAGTTTGTAAACATAAAAAGGGATGTTGTTACCCTTGCTGAGAGTATAAATCAGGGGCTTGTTTTTGTGGATAGGGTGTTGGTTGTGGAGCTGGCTGCAATTCCCTCCCTAGCCGGGGGATTAATTCCTTCCCCGCCGGGGGATTGTGCTCGCCCTGGCGGGCTGCGCATTCCCTCCCTCCTCGCCGGAGGGGCCCTTGCAGAAATGAACCGGTGTGCTGGGAGCACACCTTTTTTTTGTGTTTGCCCGCCCGTTTGCAAGCTAGCTTGCTCCGGTCGGGAACAAACACAAAAAAACCGGAAGATTTTCATCTTCCGGTTCTTTTCTGCGGAGAGGGAGGGATTCGAACCCCCGGATCCTCTCAGATCAACGGTTTTCAAGACCGCCGCAATCGACCACTCTGCCACCTCTCCTTCCGCTTTGGGACTGCAAATATAGGAACAATTTCTTTTTATCCAAAATTATTTTGCATAAAATGCACAAAAAAATAAAAAAATCGGGAAGGCCAACCTAAAAAAGCCTTCCCGATGGTGCTTAAACATACATAAATACTAATGACAAACTATTCTCTATCCAGTTCTACAAGTTCAAATGCGCTGTTGAATTCCAGGTCTGTACCGTTGTCAAGCTCCACATCTATCCTTCTGTCGTCCTTTTCTATTTTAATTATTCTAGTACCTGGGAATTTTGCTTTGATGTATCCGGCAATCGGCGCAGGAACTATCTCTTTGGGAACACTGGTGTATTTGCAGTCTACACTTTTCCATTTTCCGTTTCCATCAAACTCCAGCTTGTTCCCGTTATTGAATGTGACATCGTATGTTTTTTCCCAGAACATCCCCTCCTGCTCGGCTACCGCCACTTCCATTCCGGAGAAATACTTTGCCATAAATTCCTGCGCCGTCTGGGGCATCTTGCTTACGGGTATCACCTTCCCGTCGTCAGCCTTTGCCGGAACGCTAAAAACAACTAAACATACAACTATTATTAACCAATTTTTCATCTGCTTTTCAAATTATAATTATTACTTGTTGCAAAGTTTTATATTAAATCTGAAAAAATTCTGAAACAATGGAGATTTTTATGGAAATTGTATGAAATTTTCAAGTTTGAGTTACGGCATATTGTGTCGGCTATGGCAAGTCCCAGTCCGGCGCTCCCTTCCCTTTTCCTTCCCTGATAGAATCTTTCAAATATATGTTCTGCATCCAGTGGCCCTTCACAGGCAGAGTTCCTTATCTCTACGCACCGCCTGGTACACTCTATTTCTATATTTCCCCCTTCTGCACTGTGCACGAATGCATTTTTTATGAGGTTGGTAACCAGAATCTCGGCAAGGGTCCTGTTCATCTGTACAATACAGTTTTTGTGTCCCTTAAATTCTACCCCAATATCTTTATGGCCGTATACCTCCCTGTAGTCCTGGAGGTATTGTTCCACCAACTCTGTAAGGTTTATCCGGGAGGTCTCTACAAACTGGTTGTTGTCTATCCTTGAGAGGAGCAGTAGAGATTTGTTCAAACGGGTTACATATTCCAGCGTGGAGTGCATCTTTGCCAGCTGGGCCATCTGCTGCTCAGTTAATGTTTCGTCCTCCATCATTGCTTCTACCCTGCTCAGGCATACTGCTACAGGGGTCTGCATCTCGTGGGATGCGTTGCCTATGAACTGTTTCTGCTGCTGGTATATCTTTTCGCTGTGCAGGGCATATCCCTTTATTGCATCGCTGAGTTTCTGGAATTCAACAGTTGTTGTTTCCACATCCGGTACCGCCCCCTCCTTGTCTCCCAGCCTGTTGTTTTCCAGCCAATGTATGAGCTTGAAGAATGGCTTCATGCTCCTGTTGAACACAAAAATGTTTATGAGCATGAATGAGAAAAGAAGTATTACATAAAGGGCAATGATAAGATAGAAGAATGAGTTGTCTATTTCTCCCGTTACCCCATTCTTCATGGCGTAATAGGAAAATACAGACCACAACCCCAGAACTATGGTTACCAGCACAGCCAGCCTTATGAGAACCTTGTAAAACAGTTTCATATCCGTATTATCCTATAAGTTTGTACCCTACACCGTAAACCGCCTTTATCTCTATGTCCGCACCGGCATCGGAGAGTTTCTTCCTAAGGTTTTTCATTTGGGCGTAAATGAAATCGTAGTTGTCTACCTGGTCTATGTGGTCTCCCCACACAGATTCAGCCAGCGTGCTTTTATTTATAAGCCTCCCTGCCCTGTTCATGAAGTAATGGAGGATGTCATACTCCTTCCTGTTGAGTTCTATCTCCTTCCCCTCTATCTCCACCCTGAATTTATCGGGAAAAACAACTACATTCCCGACGGTAACGGTGTGTTCGCCGTCGCGGTGCTTGCGGCGGATGACACTCTTCACCCTGGCAACAAGTTCTGCCAGATGGA
This sequence comes from Bacteroidales bacterium, assembly GCA_017380095.1. GTDB lineage: Bacteria > Bacteroidota > Bacteroidia > Bacteroidales > UBA932 > Egerieousia. The sequence continues at coordinate 3,911 of JAFOER010000062.1, read as the reverse complement.
ACGGCTTGGCAAGGTAGTCGTCGGCGCCAAGGTCAAGCCCCTGTATCTTGTCGTCTATGGAGTCCTTGGCGGAGATTATTATCACACTCTCCTTTTTGCGCAGGCGCTTGATTTCCTCCAGCAGGGAGAGGCCGGATCCGTCGGGAAGCATAAGATCAAGAAGTATGCACTCGTAATCATATACACCCACCTTCTCCATTGCTCCGGCAAGGTCTTCTGCTGTCTCTACAACATACCTCTCTTTCTCCAGTGTCTGCTGGATCAGCTCCCGCAAAGCGGGCTCGTCTTCTACAATAAGTATCTTCATACTGTGCAACCTTTTTTTTACAAATTTACTAAATCTTAACAATATGTAAATTTCATGTTAATTTTTATAAAAAAGTGAAAGTGTAATTTCGCTCAAGAAAAGCCGGACAACCAACTTAACCACTTGAAGATTATTTCAGAACCTATGTAAACATTTTAAACTAATGATGGTTATTCACTAATAATCTAAAATCCTATGGTTAGCGCCAATTTTAACTCAGAAATCATTAGCCTGGAGCCGAGCCTTACCAGATACGCTTTCAGCCTTACCTCCAACATGGAGGATGCAAAGGACTTGGTTCAAGAGACCTATTTCAAAGCTCTCAACAATCAGGATAAATTTGATGAACAGACCAACATCAAGGCCTGGATGTACACAATCATGAAAAACACTTTCATCAATGATTACAGGCGCAGAGTAAAGAAGCAGGCAATTTTCAACAAGGATGTGCAGGAATTTGTCCTCATAAGCCGCCCTGCAGAAACAAGTCCGGAGAGCGATTTCAACTTCCGTGAACTCACATCAATGGTCAACTCCCTGGAGCCGGAGTTCAGGATTCCTTTCCAGATGCACGACAGCGGCTACAAATACCAGGAGATTGCAGATGAACTTGGACTGCACCTTGGCACAGTAAAAAGCAGAATCCATTTTTCCCGACAAAAACTGATGGAAAAAATAAAGAAATAAATTATACTCCCACAGAAACAAATAAGGAGGATGGCCGGCCATCCTCCTTTAATTTTTTCTGCTGGAATCCTATTTCTCCTCCATAAAGAATTTTCTCTGGAACAGAAGCATATATATCACAGAAACCGAAATGCATGCATCTGCAAAATTGAATATGGGGCGGAAGAATATAAAATGCTCACCTCCGTAGAACGGCACCCACTCGGGCAACACGGTATCTATGATTGGGAAGTAGAACATGTCCACCACCTTGCCGTAGAGGAACCCTGTATATCCCCCGTCGGGAGGAAAGAGTTGTGCCACCTGACTGTATGTGGATGCGCTGAAGATTTCTCCGTAGAAAAGGCAGTCCACAACATTGCCAATGGCCCCAACCAAAACAAGCGAGAGCCCCACAAGGACACCTGTGGGAGTTCCCGCCTTTTTTATCAGTTTCCTCAGATAAACTATAATGAATCCAATAAGGACTACCCTGAAAAGGCTCAGTGCAAGCTTGCCTACTGATCCGCCAAACTGCATCCCGAATGCCATTCCGTTATTCTCTATAAAGCAAATCTGAAACCAGTCTCCAAAAACGGGAATGCTCTCCCCTATTGTCATGTTCAGCTTTACCGCAAACTTTATCACCTGATCAATTACAAGCAATAAAATTACAAGCAGAGAAATGCCGCAGCCCTTGGATATCTTCATGGATTATCTTTTGTTTTTTGCCTCAACACTCAAAGTTGCGTGAGGAACAAGCATAAGCCTCTCCTTAGGGATAAGCTTGCCGGTCTCCCTGCAAACTCCGTATGTCTTGTTCTCAATTCTTATAAGGGCAGCCTCCAAAGACTGTATGAATTTGTACTGTCTCTGTGCCAACTGGCCCGACTCCTCTTTAGAAAGCGAAGATGCTCCTTCCTCAAGAACCTTAAATGTAGGGGATGTATCCTCTACACCATTGCTGGAACTATGTGTAATGGCAGCCCTGAGCTCCTCATAGTCCTTTTTTGCAGACTCAAGTTTAGATAGAATCAGTTCCTTGAACTCCTGCAATTCAGCATCGCTGTACCTTACTTTCTCTGTATCCATAGCTTCTAGTTTTTAATATCTTACAAAGATAATACTTTAATGGAGATTCGCAACATATTGTCATCTGCCCACTCAACCTCATCTGCACCCTCAAGGCTCTCAACCAATGTTATTTTCTCGCTCAAAGTCTGTTCACATACATATTTGTCAAACTCAGACAATGCGTCAGCCACATCATCGCGTTTTTCAATGGTTACCTCAATTCTGTCTGTGATCTCAAAATCCTTATCCTTCCTCAAGTTCTGGATTCTGTTTATGAGCTCCCTTGCAAGACCCTCCTTCTTCAAGGAGTCTGTAATTGTGATATCCATTGCCACGGTAAGCTTGCCCTCAGATGCAACAAGCCAGCCAGGCATATCCTCAGATGTAATCTCGTAGTCTGCACTCTCAAGAACCACCTCTGAGCCGGCCAATGTGAACGAATAGTTCCCAGAAGCCTCAATTGCAGAAATGTCGCTCTGTGTAAACTGCGCAAAAGCAGCAGCAATGTCCTTCATCATCTTGCCGTACTTCTTGCCCAATGTCTTGAAGTTAGGTTTGATTTTCTTTGTAATCAGTCCCTCAGTATTGGTGATGAACTCTATCTCCTTAACGTTGATCTCGTTAAGAACAAGATCCTTCACCTTCTCAAGCTGCTCCTGGATCCTTGAATCAAGAACAGGAATAATGATCTTGGCAAGAGGCTGTCTTACCTTAATGTTCACTTTCTTTCTGAGTGCAAGAACCATAGAAGTGCTCTGCTGAGCAAGTGCCATTCTCTCCTCAAGATCCTTGTCTATATATTTCTCCTCAACCTCAGGCATAAGTACAAGGTGAACCGAGTTCTCTGTATGCATACCGGAAACCGCATTCAAGTCCTGGAACAGTCTCTCCATGAAGAATGGAGCAATAGGAGCTGCAAGAACAGCCACTGTCTCAAGACAAGAGTACAATGTCTGGTAAGCGGCAAGCTTGTCCTCGCTCATTGAGCCGCCCCAGAAACGTTTTCTGTTGAGTCTCACGTACCAGTTGCTCAAGTGGTCACATACAAAATCCTGGATCTTCCTGCCGGCAGTTGTAACATCATAATCCTCGTAGCATGCCTTAACCTCCTTAACAAGGGTATTCAGGTATGAGATGATCCAGCGGTCAATCTCCGGACGGTTCTCTACAGGAACCTGAGGTGCCTTGTTGTCAAAACCGTCTACGTTTGCATACAATGCAAAGAATGAATATGTATTGTAAAGTGTCCCGAAGAATTTCCTCTTAACCTCCTCTACACCGGCAAAGTCGAACTTGAGGTTGTCCCAAGGCTGTGCATTTGTAAGCATATACCATCTGAGTGAGTCTGCTCCGTACTCGTCCAAAGCCTTGAACGGATCTACAGCATTGCCCAGACGCTTGCTCATCTTGTTGCCAACCTTGTCAAGTACAAGACCGTTTGAAAGGACTGTCTTGTATGCAACACGCTTGTTCACCATTGTAGAGATTGCGTGAAGGGTAAAGAACCATCCGCGTGTCTGGTCAACACCCTCTGCAATGAAATCTGCTGTCTGTCCGAACTGCTCCTTGCCAAGGTTCTCCAATCCCTCCTGAGCAAACGGCATGGCACCAGAATCAAACCATACGTCAATAAGGTCAAGCTCCCTCTTCATAGGCTGGCCGCTTGGAGAAACAAGGATATAACTGTCTACATACGGTCTGTGAAGATCAATCTTTTCGTAGTTCTCCTTAGAGAAATCACCTGGAACAAAACCTTTTTCCTTCAATGGGTTTGAAGCCATAAAGCCTGCAGCAACAGATTTCTCAAGCTCGTTGTAAAGCTCCTGTGCAGAACCTATGCACATCTCCTCCTTCTTGTCCTCTG
>JAFOER010000061.1 GCA_017380095.1 Bacteroidales bacterium | reverse complement strand
TCTCCCCGTCAAACTGCACAAGGCCGTCTTTCTCCCTCTTTATTGTGAGTTCCTTGCATCTGTATATTTCCACATATTCAGAATATTTGAGTGTCTTTAGGAAAAGTTCGGCTGTAAGGATAGGCATTGTAACCTTAGGTGCTGCCTTCCACACCACCACATCCACCATTCCGTCTGAAATGTTGGCATCAGGAGCAATGATCACATTGTTTCCCCACTGCGAACTGTTGGCAAATGTTATAAGGAATGCCTTCTTCCTGAATGTCCTCCCGTCCAAAGATATCTCATAATGCTCCGGACGGTATTTCACGTACTCCCTGGCACAGTACTCAACATAAGTTATGAGTCCCCTTGATCCCGACTTGTTGAAGCTGTCACCCACCACTGCATCAAAACCCACACCGGCCGTACAGAAGAACACCTTGCCGTTTATGACACCGGCATCTATGAATTTCCCGTTTCCATTGAAGATTGTATCAACTGCCCTCTGGTAATTGAGGGGAATATTGAGATGTCTTGCAAGACCGTTTCCCGAGCCTATAGGAATGATTGCGAGTTTGGTAGATGTATTTATGAGACCTTCGGCAACTTCATTTACAGTGCCGTCACCGCCAATCGCCACAACCACATCAAATCCTCCGGAAGCAAAATCCTTTGCGGCAACACAGGCATCCCCCACACATTTTGTCTTATAGAACACAGGCTCCCACTCGGGATGGAATCCAAGGACCTTATTGATATAATCAATGATCACCTGTTTCCTCCTGGTGCCTGAAATGGGGTTCAATATGAAAGCAATCCTTTTCACGTTTGCAAATATACTTCAAAAATGCTACTTTTAAGAAAAATTTCAACGGAGGGGATGGACAGAGGCGTTCTCACATATGCGGCAGCATTCATTGCCGGAGCAGCATCAGCACTGCTCTTCACATGCAGTCAGACAATTATGGCTGCACTCACGCTCCTGTTTGGCATCCTCACCTTCCTTCTTAAAAAACGCCCCATCACATTTATTGTTTGCAGTCACCTTGCATTCATCGCCGCCGGAGCAGGAATCTGCACCACAGAACAGCACTCTTGCTCTTCCCGACAACTTCCGGCAATTGCACAACTGAACGCCACAGCTGAGAAAATGCAGGAGGCCGCCACAAACCATTTGAAAAGGATTGCCCACACGCAGCAGACACATGCCACATTGTGCGCAATAGCTGTCGGGGAAAAAAGTTTTATGGGGAAGGAACTGAAAAAATCCTACTCTGCCGCAGGTGCAATGCATGTGCTTGCCCTCTCCGGGCTGCACATAGGAATTGCCTTTGCCATAATCTATACATTACTCCTGCCGCTGGCAGCCATACCGTACGGTGGAATTGCAAGGAACATCATAGCAATAATCTTTATTGTAGGGTACAGCATTTTCTCAGGGTGCTCCCCTTCTGTAATAAGGGCTGCCACAATGATCATTCTTTACAGGATTGCCGCAGGCAAATTCAGGCACATCTCAAACTGGGACGCCATTGCAACATCTGCATTGGCAATCCTCACATTCTCGCCCCTGCAATTGAAAAACATAGGGTTCCAGCTCTCCTATTGCGCAGTAATGGGGATAGCATTGCTCTTCCCTACCTGCAACGGGGCATTCAAACTGATGGTGCCGCAATGGAAAGGGTACAAAAAGTTTCTTTGGAAAGGCATTTACTGGTTATGGTGTAGCATAGCCATCTCCGTCTGCTGCCAGATTGCCACATTGCCCGCTTCACTGTACCATTTCGGATACAGTGCCCCATATTTTTTATTGGCAAATCTCGTTGCAGTACCGCTGGCTACGGGAATCCTCTATACCCTTACCTTAACTCTTTGTTTACAATGGATTCCATTTGTGGGAGAGTGGTGCATAGAGCTGCTGAATTTACTAATATCGCTTCTCAACAGCGCTGTAATGTACATTTCGGGGTAAAATTAAATTGATAATTATACTATTTTTATCTATGTTTGTAGTAAAAATAAACCCCAAACACCTTATAAAATTATGATTATTTTTGTTTCAAGCTTGAGCTTCAAGGCTAAAAAGGAAGACCTGGCTCAACTTTTTGCCCCATATGGGGAAGTAACCTCTACCAGAATCATCCACGACAAAACAACCCGCAGATCCAAAGGATACGGCTTTGTGGAAATGGACAACCAGGAACAGGCAGAAGCTGCTATAGCAGCCCTCAACGGTTCCGAGCATATGGGACGCACAATCAACGTTGCAGTTGCAAACATAAGTGCACAACAATAGAGGAAAACACATCCTATAAATAAAAATTCCCGGCTGCTGCAGCCGGGAATTTTCAATTATTTCAGAATTTCCATCTCTTCAAGCAGATGGTCTGCATTTGCAAGCTTGTCTATAACAAAAAGCGCAAACCTTATATCCAATGATATATTCCTGCAAACCTCAGGGTCATATACCACATCACTCATAGTACCTTCCCAAACCCTGTCGAAGTTTACACCTATAAGATTTCCCTCAGCATCAAGGACCGGACTTCCGGAGTTTCCGCCAGTTGTATGGTTGGTAGCAATGAACGCTACAGGAACGGAGCCATTTACCTCCCACTGGCCATAATCCTTGGCAGCATGAAGATCCCTCAGTGCCTGAGGAATATTGTAGTCATAAATCTCAGGATTATCTTTCTGGATAATGCCGTCGAGGCTCGAAACCGGTGTGAAATACACTGCATCTGAAGGAGAGTATCCCTTAACCTGTCCGTAAGCAACCCTCAATGTTGAATTTGCATCAGGGTAAAACACTTTGGTACCCCTGTTGGCCTTGTTGTACTCCATCATGCCTCTCATATAGGTACGGTAAAGAAGGGTAATTTCCCTGTTTACAGAATCGAGTACCGGAGCATAATTTTCCATGAACCATTTGTTTGTATTGCGGTAGATCTCGGCAGCCATCTCCATATTTGGCTCCGCTGTAAAAATGGCATCAGCCCAAGCCTCTACAGTGCCGAATTTTGCAAGCTGTTCCTTGAAGTAAGGAGATTTGTATTTGTCTGCAATATTCTTGTCGTATGCCTTGTACAATGAGATGAAGCACTCTTTGTCAATTGGCATGTGGTAATCCTTGTAGAACCTCTCCGCCCCTCTCTGGCCCCTGCCGGCAAAGGCAACAAGCTCAACAGCATTGAGAGCTTCGCTCTGGTAATCCCTTACAAGAGACAGCTCTTCAATTGCTCCGTAAAGTTCCTTGAATCTGGCTACAAGGTTCTCATAGTCGGGCTTGCCCTGCGACCATTTTGTAAATGCAGCCTCAAACTCCTCCTTGTTCTCAATGGCACGCATCTTAATGATACCTTTTGCCTCACCCTGCCATTTTTTCCATGCATTGGCTACATTGGCATTCTTTGATGCATATTTGATCCTTACTGCAGGATCTTTCTCCATCTCCCTCTTCTGGGCATCGAGGCGGAGTGTCCTCAAAGCAATCTTATGAGGATTTGAAGTGTATGCAGTATATCTTACAGCATCCGAGAAAAGGTACTCATTGGTTCTTCCAGGGAAACCGTAAACCATAGTAAAGTCACCCTCACCAATACCTTTTGCATTAATCTTGAAGAATCTCTTTGGTTTGTAAGGGACATTATCCTTTGAATAAGGGGCAGGCTCATTGTCTGCACCTGCATAAACCCTGAACAGGCTGAAGTCACCTGTATGGCGTGGCCACATCCAGTTGTCTGTATCACCGCCAAACTTTCCGATTGATGAAGGTGGGGCACCTACAAGCCTTACATCTGTAAATACCTTGAATACATAAAGGTAATACTGGTTGCCGTAATAAAGGGCCTTAACGGATACGCTAACGCTCTTGCGGCCCTCTTTTGCCTTTTCCTCTATGGCTTTAATGTTCTTTGCCACCAAAGCTGAACGCTGCTCCTCTGTCATTGAAGGCTTGTAGCCTTTCAACACCTGCTCAGTAACATCCTCCATATAATCGAGGAATGAAACTGTAAGACCTGGATTAGGAAGCTCCTGCTCCCTTGTCATAGCCCAGAAACCGTCTGTAAGGTAATCGTGCTCTACAGAACTGTGCTGCTGTATCTGTCCGTAACCGCAATGGTGGTTTGTAATGAGCAATCCCTCGCTTGAGATTATCTCACCTGTACAACCTCCTCCAAAATGCACTACCGCATCCTTGAGGGATGAATTGTTTATGCTGTAAATATCCTCGGCAGTAAGTTTGAACCCTTTCTCCTGCATATCCTTTATCTTGAGGATAATCTCAGAAGGGAGCCACATACCCTCATCTGCTCTCAGCAAAGATGTTCCCGACAAAAGGAGAACAACTGCAAAAAGTATACGTTTCATAATTATATAATATTAGATCTGTTGTGCAATTGATTGCCTATTTCACCTTTCTCACAGGATCACAGGTAAGCCCCACGCCAAGTTTCTTGAATATCTTCTGGTCCACCTCGCTCAACATAACGGTAGAGTGCACCTGACATCCGTCAAACTTAGGAAGCTGCTCAAGGGCCTTGCGGCAATTCTCATCCTGATTGCTCAACATTGAGATTGCAACAAGCACCTCATCTGTATGCAGACGCGGATTGTTTCCGTGAAGATACTCCAGTTTTGTCTTCTGTATAGGGGCAATCATCTCCTCCGGTATCAGTTTCACCTCATGGTCAATGCCGGCAAGATGTTTGGCTGCATTTAGAATAAGCGCAGCGCTCGGTCCGAGCAACGGGCTTGTTCTGGCAGTTATGATTGTACCGTCCTGCAACTCTATTGCAGAAGCCGGAACCCCCTCCTTGTCCCTCCTCTCCTTGGCAGCCACTGTAGTACGGCGGTCTTCGGTGGTGATCTTTGCCTGCTTCATCAACAGGCCTATCTTGTTCACCTCATTCTCGTTGTCACCCTTCTCAGCAAGCTTGCACAAAGCATAATAGTATCTCCTTATTATCTCCTCCCTTGCAGCATCACAGCAGGCATCCTCATCATCCATACAGAAACCTATCATATTCACACCCATATCTGTAGGTGACTTGTAAGGGCTCTCGCCATAAATACCCTCAAAAAGGGCATTAAGGACAGGGAAAATCTCAATATCCCTGTTATAGTTCACTACAATGTCTCCGTATGCCTCAAGATGGAACGGGTCAATCATGTTCACGTCATCAAGATCGGCCGTTGCAGTCTCGTATGCCATATTCACCGGATGCTTGAGAGAAAGGTTCCATACAGGGAATGTCTCAAACTTGGCATATCCGGCCTTAACACCTCTCTTGTGCTCGTGGTACAGCTGGCTAAGGCACACCGCCATCTTTCCACTGCCCGGACCTGGAGCGGTTACAACAACCAGCGGCCTTGTGGTTTCCACATAATCATTCTTTCCGAATCCCTCATCAGAATCTATCAGCGCCACATTGTTGGGATATCCCTCAATTGTATAATGGTAGTACACCTTTATGTTCATTCTCCTGAGCCTCTTGCGGTAAGCCACGGCACTCGCCTGTCCGTTGAAGTGTGTAATTACAACCCCGCCTACGTACAGCCCCACATTCTCAAACTCCTTCCTCAGACGGAGAACATCCTCATCGTATGTAATGCCAAGGTCTCCCCTCATCTTGTTCCTCTCAATGTCGAGGGCACTGATTACCATAACCACCTCTGCATACTCGCTAAGTTGCATAAGCATCCTCAGTTTGCTGTCGGGAAGAAAACCGGGCAGCACCCTGCTTGCATGATGGTCGTCAAAAAGTTTACCGCCAAACTCCAGATAGAGCTTGTCTCCAAACTGCGCAATGCGCTTCTTAATATGCTCAGACTGTATCCTCAGATACTTGTCATTATCAAATCCTTTTTTCATACGGGATACAAAGTTAGAATTTTTAGCAACCTCTACAAACAAAGTTTTTCACATTTATACGCAACTAATTGCTATCTTTGGGGTTAAATAAAACAAAAAAATGAACAAGCTGTCAAAATATATTGTCATTTGCGCCATAACTGCCGCTGTAATGTTTCTGGCATGGTATTTCAGCAATATCCTCACCTGCATCCTCATCTCAGCGGTACTGGCACTTGTGGGAAACCCCATAATGGATTTCCTCACCCGCGCCAGGGTTGGAAAATTCACACTTCCAAACCCCGTTGCGGCACTTGTAACACTTGTTCTCATAGGTGCTCTCCTGAGCGGCCTCATCCTTTTCATCATCCCACTTGTAGGAAAGATTGTAAGTGAAATGAGCACCATAAACCTTGAGGAGATAAACAGCAAGCTGGCTGTTCCATTGGCAGACATAAACCTCAGGATGCACGAATTTTTCCCTACAATGGACAAGGATTTTACAATTGAAGACATGATTATGGAGAAGATACGTGCAATATTCAGCTTCTCCCTGTTTACCGATGCTTTCAACTCGGTAACATCATTCATCATAAACACATTCGTATCAATATTCACCATAATATTTGTAACATTCTTCTTCCTCAAGGACAACAGCACATTCACCAATATGGTCCTCATCTTTGTTCCCGACAAATATGAAGGGAACACACGCAGGGCAATTTCCAGCATAAACTCGCTTCTTATCAGATACTTTACCGGAATAAGCATAGAGGCCATATTCATAACCCTTCTCAACACCCTAGGGCTGCATTTCATTTGCGGAATCTCATTTCAGATGTCTGTGGTGCTGGCATTCCTGTCGGGAGTATTGAATGTAATACCGTACATAGGCCCACTCACCGCCGGAGCATTCGGCACAGTTATGGGAATAATCTCGTTGTACGGATTGGGACTGGATGTAAACTTTACCGTTACAACCATAAAGCTCATAGCTACATTTACCGTAACGCATCTTATAGATGTTTTCATATTCCAGCCTTTCGTCTACTCAAACAGCGTAAAGGCCCATCCGCTTGAGATATTCCTGGTAATCCTCATAGCCGGAAACGTTGCCGGAATCATAGGAATGCTTGTTGCAATACCGGCCTACACCGTATTGAGGGTGATTGCCAAGGAATTCTTCTCAAATTTCAAGGTTGTACAGAAGCTCACCGACAGAATGTAGCATCCTGCAGCTCCATATAATGGAAAATATTCCTATATTTGCATAGATAAGTAAAACCTTTTACTATATAAGAATTTACAGACCCTAAATTAAAAGATATGTACAACGATATTTTTGACAGAATAAAGAAATCGTCGGGAGGCCCCATTGGCCAGTACCGTGAGAAAGCTGAAGGTTACTTTACATTCCCCCGTCTTGAGGGTGAACTTGGCCCGCATATGAAATTCAACGGACAGGATGTCCTATGCTGGAGTCTGAACAACTATCTTGGACTTGCAAACCACCCTGAGATCCGCAAGACTGATGCAGAAGCTGCAGCACGCTGGGGCCTTGCATACCCTATGGGAAGCCGCATGATGACAGGCCAGACCCATCTTCATGAAGAACTTGAGCGCCGTCTTGCAGCGTTTGAGAAAAAGGAGGCCGCTTTTGAGTTCAACTTCGGTTACCAGGGCATTGTATCTACAATTGACTCGCTTGTATGCCGCCACGACGTTATAGTATATGACGCAGAGGCCCATGCCTGCCTTTTGGACGGTATCCGCCTGCACATTGGAAGCAAATACAAATACCGCCACAACGACATCAAGGATTGCGAGAAAATCCTTGCAAGGGCATGCGCTGAGGCTGAGAACAAGGGAGGTGGAGTACTCCTTATAACTGAGGGCGTTTATGGAATGACCGGCGCACTCGGTATCCTGGACCAGATTGCCGCACTTAAGGACAAGTACAAATTCCGCATAATGATTGACGATGCCCATGGTTTTGGTGTAATGGGTGAGCACGGAAGAGGTACTTCTGAGCACTTTGGTGTAATGGACAAGATTGACATCTACATTGGTGCATACGCAAAATCAATGGCCATCATTGGAGGTTTTGTTGCAGCAGACAAGGAGATCATAGACTTCCTCAAATACAACATGCGCTCACAGATATATGCAAAATCACTCCCTATGCCAATAGTTGAAGGATGCTTGAAGAGACTTGAAATCATTGACAGCCCTGAGGGTGATGCATTGCGCGCTCAGCTATGGAAAGTTACAAGAAGGCTTCAGGAGGGATTCCGCGAACTTGGCTTTGAGATTGGACCTGCCGAGGCTTGCGTAACCCCTGTACTTGTAAAGGCAGGTGTAAACCAGGCATCAAATATCGCAGTTGCATTGCGCGAGGAGTACCACATTTTCTGCTCGGTGGTCATCTACCCTGTAATTCCTCCGGGAATGGTAATCTTCCGTATCATCCCTACTGCAGCCCACTCGATGGAGGATGTTGAAAGAACTCTTGCAGCATTCAAGGACATTAAGGAGAGACTTGACAGAGGCGAATTTGACAAGGAGATGCCTAATATGGCATTGTTGAAATAAAAAAAGTGCCACACTTACATGAGATGAACCCCGAAAGTCAGACAAAAACTTTCGGGGTTTTGTTATGTCTAAAATATGTATATGCTTGAGGAGGGATCACATCAAAATTGTGTCAGCCTCATTCATTAAGTACACCTGTACCCTTCCCTGTTATATAAGGTTAAAATACTTTTCACTCAGCGGATCCTGTGCCGTCCACCTTCCAATTGCCGGGTCATACATCCTCGCCCCATAATCCAACAATCCAAGAAGCACCGCTTACCACACTTGGCAAGTTAATGAAATTATACGACAGCTGCAACCCCCTCTGACCGTGGGTGAGTATATTTTATTCTGCCCTTACGGTCATACGGTTGGGGACATTACTGAAAGAGCATATTATTCTTTGACGCAAACAGGGGGTAATTGCCCCCTGTTTATATAATGGAAATATGTAGGATTATAAACTAAATAATATATTGAGAATAAAATAACTTACCATCTTCATTCATGAAATTGTACAATCGTATTTCAGTGATTATTAAATTATCTACTTTTATATAAATTACATATGCCTCTCTAGGTATCGACAGGTCCCAATATCGAGGTTTTTTATACCCTCTTCGTTTATCATAGTCATTATACCTCGTGATAATTAAATGTTTTATTTCATCTGAAAAATAACTTTTAGCGGATAAACTTTCCAGGACATCGCAAATGTTTTCTCCAATACGGAGATTAAAAATTTTTTTATCAGAACTACATAGATGCGCATTTGTCAAGACCCATATATTTGGTCTACGAACGTGATCAAATATATAAAACATTGTATCTTTTCCTGATGTAAAACTGGCATAACTTGGGATATTGAAACATGTGTCAAGTTCAAGATCCCACTGCTTAAAATCAAGAATCAATTTGTCTATCCCGCTATAATTACATCCAATGGTTGTCCAAAATTTTTCATTCCTAGAATAGATAATCAGAGTGTCGTTTTTTTTCAAACATGAAAAAAGTTTTGTAGAATCAGAATATGCCATTGTTGAACTATCTTTGATATGAGGAAATAACCTTTCTCCATAAATAATCCCCCATCCCAATAGTAGAGAATCTATCATAGGTTCAGATTGAGCCTTATAACTATTATCACAATTACATGAAGACAGTATAATCAAGACTATAAGTAATAATTGAATTCTCATTTCAAAAAGATTTTAATATGATTTGATGTTGTAAACGCCTTTTATACTTGGTGCCAATACGGGTTCTCCCTTTAGATGATTTATAGTTATAGAATTCTACATCTCCCAAGGCCTTGTAAAATTTCATAGAAGAATTTACGGAAACTTCATAACTAAAATTTGGCAATCCTTCATTCATTGTATAATTACTACACAACACATGGCATCCTAGGGTTGAACCAACTCCTTTACCAGGATGAAATCGTATCCCCCGGGACAAGACTGAACCACCTATTCCTGGAACCCGCCATTGTTCTGTTCCTTCAGGAGTAGTCATAGGATATACTCCTTCTGGGATTCTTTTATTACTCCCTTCTACTTCACTAGCATCCCCTCCTGGTGTAATATAAAAGCCTATTGCATCCTTTTTCCCTGATACATGATATAATCCTAATGTATAATCATCATCTATTGTAAGATTAACCAAAAGCACTCTTTCCCCATATAAACCCTCAGAAAAAGTAATAGTTTTTTCTATGCCATTCCTATTAATAACAATTATATCATTACCTTTATTCAGTATTGGTGCTGAATACTCCCACTTTTCCGTTTGGTTATTATATGTCACGTTAATAGTATCCCTTCCATCCAAATCCACAAACATCACCGGATTATTCACACAATAGTTATAAGCACTGAAAGAATAATACTTCTCACTCAGCGGATCCTGTGTCGTCCATCTTCCAAGCACCGGGTCATACATTCTCGCCCCATAATCCAACAATCCAAGGTTACCTATTGTTTGCACCTCCTTGCCGTTGAACTTCATCCTGTTGTCCAGCAACTTCGGATAACTGCTTCCCAAGGCTGTCTCACTCCCGAAAGGATAATAACCGTTCCTCTCCACCACACT
>JAFOER010000012.1 GCA_017380095.1 Bacteroidales bacterium | reverse complement strand
TTTGTTATTGAGGAAAAATCTGGTTGATATGAACAAGAAACAGCTGGTGAAAAAACTTTCACAAAAGACCGGACTTACATTGGCGGAAAGCAATGACTTTTTGAACTCGGTACTTGATATTGTATCTGACACTTTAAAGAAGAAGGAGGATGTTTTCTTGCGAGGATTCGGTTCGTTTATGATCAAGGAACGCAAGCCCCGCAGGACGATGAGCCTCAATACCAGGGAGATGATTACAATTCCCGGAAGGAAAGTGGTCAAGTTCAGGACCCAGGTGCTGGATTAGAAAAAGGGAAGGGTGGCCGACGGCCACCCTTTTCTGCTCCTAAGCGCCACTATTCCACAAACGGAACAAGTCTGGCTTTCAGATCCGGATCCGGCATATCCTTGTCAATAGGATACATCGGACGGTTTATCCGTTTGTAAGGCAAACCTGCCAGATCCTGGTTTACACCGCCAAGGGTAAGTGCCATCATCCAGTCTGCCTGCATGTTGTAAAGTTCAGGCTCAAGATAGCCTATCTTTACCATTACTATATCTGCAGTACGCGGATTGAGTCCGAGTTTGGTAAATTCATGCTCCTTGTGGAATCCTTTTCTCACCTCAGTTACAATTACATCAATGCTTCCTACCTTAACTGCAACCTCTGAGTTGGAAGGATGGTCATATATTGCCGTTACGGTACCTTTCAGCCTTACCGGAGGGGCATAACGGTCATCCACCTCAGCTCCGGCAACCATATCAATCTTGCCCCCTACGCCAACCTCCTTGGCTTTTGCCACAAAGTCCTTGTCGGGAAGAGATGCATAAATGAGCTGCGGGCCGTTTGCTCTGCTGAACTCAGGACGTTTAAGCAACTGGGTAAGGGTCCAGGTTACATCACCGGCACCACCTGCGGTAGGGTTGTCTCCTGTATCACTTATGTAATAAGGCCTTTTTGCATCTTTCTTGAGGGCATTTGCAAGACACTCCTCCAAAGTGGTGGTTGGGGCAACAAAATCAAACTGGTGGCGCACATCCCAGAAATACTGTGCTATCTCTTCTGCAGCTTTTGTTACAGCCTCCCTGTCGTCTCCCGTAGCCATTACTACTGCATGGTTGCGCGGCTCATCTGCCCAGGCATAACCAATCCAGATTGAGGCATCAATAACCCCTTCACGCTCGGGATATGTCATGTCATAAAGAGATTTTGCAGGCTCAACTCGGGTTGAGGTCTGTTCTCCAGGCAACAGGATTGGAACCGGGACATATGCTTTATACCCGGGCTTCCCTTTTCCGCTCTCAAGGCGCTCTATAAGGATTCTGGCAGCCCTCTCGCGGGTCTCCCATGCATCCTCGTGAGGAGCCATACGGTAACAGCAGATCATATCCACATTCTCCGCAAGGGTCCACGACACATTGCCGTGCAGGTCCATAGGTGCCGCAACCACAACATCATTACCTATCACTTCCCTTATCCTTTTAATCATATCTCCCTCGGGATCATCCAGCCCCACTACACTCATTGCACCATGAAGGTCATAAAGGAAACCGTCCAGCGGAAGATTTGCCCTCAAAGAATCCAGGATTATGTTTACAAACTTCTCGTATGTCTCCCTGGTTACGGCTCCGCCGGGAGTAGCTCTCGCAACCAGTCCGGGAATCCATTCTGCCCTATCCCTCAACGGCTGTCCGTCCCTCAAATAAGGGATCATGTCAAATACCTCCTCTCCTATTGCCACATTGAATGACTCCTCAGTACTGCGGGCCGGAGAAAAGGTTGAAGACTCTATTTTAATGCCGGCAATGGCAATCCTGGGCAGTTTCTTCTCCTGCGAACAGGAAACTGCAAATAGGGCCACTGCGGCCAAAAGCAATAAATTTGTAATAAAACGTTTCATAATTAGTAAATTTGTAACCGTTACACACAAAGATAGGAAAACTTCACTTAACAATACACAAATTATGCTTGTACATATAGTAATGTGGCGTTTCAAGGATTTTGCCTGCGGCGCCAGCAAAGAAGAAAACCTCAGACAGATGAAACAGCGCCTGGAAGGGCTTGTAGGAGTGGTACCGCAACTGGTATCTGCAGAAGTGGGAATAGACTTCAAGCACACGGAGATGAGTTACGATGCAGTGCTCATAAGCAAGTTCCGCAGCGAGGAAGACCTTGCAGCATACAAGGTACACCCTGCCCACGTTGAAATCA
This sequence comes from Bacteroidales bacterium, assembly GCA_017380095.1. GTDB lineage: Bacteria > Bacteroidota > Bacteroidia > Bacteroidales > UBA932 > Egerieousia. The sequence continues at coordinate 9,286 of JAFOER010000012.1, read as the reverse complement.
GCAACTTCTGCAAAAGTTGCCGCGAGAGCAGAGTGGTGTGCGACTACTGGGAATAGCCAAATCCGCGGGAAAGAAAAAAAGGGGCCGAAAGGCCCCTTCTCCGTTATTCCATAAGTTTCTTGTACTTGAATTTCTTAGGCTCCACATTGCCAAGACGCATCTTCTTGTTCTCCTCATACTCAGAGTAGCTTCCCTCATAGAAATATACTTTTGAGTCACCCTCGAATGCAAGGATATGGGTACAGATACGGTCGAGGAACCAACGGTCGTGGGAGATGATTACCGCACAGCCTGCAAAGTTCTCCAAGCCCTCCTCCAATGCACGGATTGTATTTACGTCCACGTCATTGGTAGGCTCATCCAACAAAAGCACATTGGCACCCTCCTTAAGGGTAAGGGCAAGATGGAGACGGTTTCTCTCACCACCACTCAATACACCGCATTTCTTCTCCTGGTCTGCACCGCTGAAATTGAAACGTGATACGTAAGCCCTTGCATTAACCTCCTTGTTTCCAAGTTTTACATACTCGGAGTTCTCTGCAATTGTCTCGTAAACGGTCTTTTCCGGATCTATGCTCTTGTGCTGCTGGTCTACATATGCAACTTTAACGGTCTCTCCAACCTTGAACTCACCTTTATTCGGATTGTCATAACCCATAATCAGACGGAACAAAGTGGTTTTACCGGCACCGTTAGGCCCAATTACACCAACTATACCTGCAGGCGGCAACTTGAAGTTAAGCCCTTCATAAAGCACCTTATCCCCAAATGCCTTGGTAACATCAATTGCCTCAATTACATTTGTTCCCAAACGTGGTCCGTTAGGGATAAAGATCTCCAGTTTCTCCTCCTTCTGCTTGCCATCCTCATTGAGCATCTTCTCATAGGCACCCAAACGGGCTTTTGATTTTGCATGACGCGCCTTAGGGGCCATTCTAACCCACTCCAACTCCCTTTCAAGGGTCTTGCGGCGCTTGCTCTCCTGCTTCTCCTCCATTTTAAGCCTGTTGGATTTCTGGTCCAGCCAAGAAGAGTAGTTTCCTTTCCAAGGAATACCCTCACCCCTATCAAGCTCAAGGATCCATCCTGCAACGTTGTCGAGGAAGTAACGGTCGTGGGTAACTGCAATTACTGTACCCTTGTACTGCTGAAGGTGTGCCTCAAGCCACTGGATACTCTCGGTATCAAGGTGGTTGGTAGGCTCATCCAGCAAAAGGACATCAGGCTCCTGCAACAGAAGACGGCAAAGGGCAACCCTTCTCCTCTCTCCTCCCGACAAATTCTTTACAAGAGCGTCAGGCTCCGGACACATGAGGGCATCCATAGCCCTCTCCAGTTTGGAATCGAGCTCCCATCCCCCTACCTGCTCAATCTTCTCGGTAAGCTCACCCTGTCTCTCTATAAGCTTGGCCATCTGGTCGTCATCCATAGGCTCCATAAACTTCATGTTAATCTCCTCATACTCCTTAAGGACATCAACAACCTCCTGAACTCCCTCCTCTACAACTTCTCTCACAGTCTTGCTGTCATCCAACTGAGGTTCCTGCTCCAAATACCCTACAGAGTAACCTGGAGCCCAAACTACCTCACCCTGGTATGATTTCTCAATACCTGCAATGATCTTCATGAGGGTAGATTTACCTGAACCGTTCAAACCAATAATACCAATCTTGGCACCATAGAAGAATGAAAGGTAGATATCCTTAAGAATTGTCTTGTTGCTGGCCGGCAAAACCTTGCCTACACCATTCATGGAAAAAATTATTTTCTCGTCTGCCATATCTTTAAACAAATTTGCACAAAGATACTTTTTTTTGAGCAAATAACAGCTATCATCCTCACACTCTATAATGCTCCTGTAAAAAGCCCTTACAGTGGGAAAACCGGACTCCCGGGCCATTATCTCCACGGGAAGGCCATAATCTATAATGGAATTTGCATACCCGAGCCTCAGATTGCACAAATACCGGTCAAATCCTGTCATTTTTCTCTGGTTGAACATTCTGGAAAGGTACGTCCTGTTTGTCCCTACCTCCTTTGCCAGCTGGCCCAATGTAAGATTGTCGTCGAGAAAAAGATGCCGGGAAGACATCACCTCTTCCACTCTCCTCTCAATCTCCCACAACCTGTCACCTCCCGCACTGTACCTTATGGTGCACTCATCACCCTCCTTTGGAACAATGGAATCATATTCACCCCCTTCCATATACTCCACAAGGGTCATTCTAGTCTTGTCGAGAACCTTTACAAGCCACCTACAGAAGGTAATCATCAACATACACCGCCTCATTTTTCTCCAATTTGGATTTTACCAGCCTGCACCAGTCTCCGGGTGTATAGCCGGTATTGTACTTGAACACTATGGAAAAATTGCTCTGCGAACTGAACCCGTACTGTTCACTGAGATAACGGATCTCCTTTTTGGGATCCTTCAGATACTCTGCACATATCTCCTTTATTCTATAATAGTTTACAAACTGGCAGAAATTCTTGGAAACACGCGTATTCAGCACCCGCGAAAGGTATGTCTTGTTTGTCCCTATCTGTTTGGCAATGTCACCAATCTTCAACTCGTAACTGCGGTAGAGTTTCTCCTCCTCAAACAGTTTCATGATATTATACAGTATACGGGCATCATCCACCATACACTCATTGATGATACCGCCGTCATCCTCCAGCAGCTGTCCCTCCTTGTCCACATTCCTGCCCAGCAAGTATGCTTTTCTCCGTATCCGTGCCAATGCATCATAGTTCCAGCAGGCAGGCCTGTACCTGTATATATGCACAAGGGGAACTGCGGAGACAAGTGCCACAACCGTCCATCCGGCATAACAGTTTCTCCCAAGCAAATGATAAACCGCCAACCCGGCAACCCCTGCAAAGAGAGGCAATGCACCCTCCATTACAGCATCCTGAACTTTACCCAAATTCAACCCGCCCCTCTGCAGCCTCTCCTCCTCATTTCTCACCAGACATGGAGCACATGAAAATGCCAGGAGCAACATACAGGAGAGCAGAAGTACTTTTCCCGACAAAATGAGAAGCAGGAAAGCGCAAGCCACCCATTTCATGTAATTTTCAATCATCTTTGGGAAAAGCATATACCAGAAAGTACTGATACCGAAAAGGGAGCTGTACAGGAGGAGCCTCTGCAATACCGTTTCCAGATTTCCAGGCAGAATCAGAGAAAGGGGAACAGCACACTGGAGCAGAAGAATCATATTCCCCTGCAAAATGAAATTGCACTTTTTCCATTTGATGAAGAATCTGAAAAGTGCAACACAATAAATGACGATAATAGAAATTTTTAACAACATCTGTAGTACTATATTTTATGTTTCTACAAATGTATTTACAATGCCCTCTTTAAAGTAAAAAAGGGACCTTACAGGTCCCAATTTTTCTTTTTTTTGCAATTTCTCTTTTTGTCATTTCTTTATTTGGTCAAAACCCTTTCCATAAACGCCTGACACACTGCCAACTGACAAGAAAGCATCCCTATCTATCTCCCTTATCATCCTATAAAGGAGATTCATGTCATCCTTACGCATTATAACCATAACAATCTTGCTGTGCTGCTTGGTGTACCATCCCTGGCCATCTATAAGGGTAACGCCCCTGCCTGTCTGGGAAGTGATTGCATCTGCAAGTTCTGCATATTTCTTTGAAAATATGAAAATCTGCAAAGACTGTTTTGTTCCCGATATGAACATGTCAATGGAGTAGCTGCACGCTCCAATAAGGATATATCCGTAAAGGATTGTGGCAAACCTTTCTCCCCAGCTCTCAATGCCGATCACCCCATTGGCATCCACAACCTCCTTTGGAGGAAGCATCAATGATGAAGCGATAATGAAGATATCCAACAGAAGGATGATCCTTCCAGCAGACACATTCTTGTATTTTACAATCATCAGTGCAACAATGTCGGTACCTCCGGTACTTCCGCCCTGGGAAAAGCTGATTCCTATTCCCAAGCCCGCACATACGCCACCAAAGATTGCACACAACAATTTTCCGTTGGAAATTGCTATCTCCTGGATAAATACCTCCGGAATAAGCGGCGGTACTATCTCATAAAAGACGGATATCATTATAATGGCATATACCGTCTTTACTCCAAATGCCTTACCCAGCACTTTAAGGGCTATAAGGAGCAGGATAAGGTTTATTACAAAGAACGATATACTCACAGGAATATTGAATGCATACAGCAGGATTGCCGACACACCGGATACTCCACCACCCACCATATTGTTGGGGATCACAAAGATGATCCATCCCAAAGCATAAAGCAGAAGTCCCAATGTCATAATGAAATATGACTTCACCTCTGTGAATACTTTCAAAAACTTACTGTCCATTTTATTCTTTTGTTATTTTGTCCTGTATTTGTTTGAACTCTGCGTTTGGCTTGCGCCTTACCTTTACAGTTTCAAAACCGTTTCCGTATACACTCATTGCCGAGCATACAGATATGAAGGCCCTGTTGTCAACCTCCATTATCGCCTGTGTAATCTCTGCCAGCTGCAGTTTGCGGGCAATGACCACAAGCAGTTTGCCCTCCTGTTTGGAGTGCCACCCCAAAGACTGGAGTGCAGTTACACCCCTGTTGAGGTCATTGGATACCATATCTGCCATCTCCTTGTACTTTGAGGTAAAAATCAGTATCTGCACAGACTGTTTAGAACCTGTTATAAGTACATCAAGCATATATGAGAATGACACCATCTGTATGTAACCATAGATGACATCCTGAAGTCCTTTGTCGGGAAGGAAATAGATTGATCCCACAATGAGGAGATCACAGTAGAGGAATACCTTGCCCAAGGATATCTCCCTGTATTTGGAGACAATCAGGGCAATTATATCCGTACCGCCCGTACTTCCCCCCTGCGCAAAGATCCAGGAGATTCCTATAGCAGTGAGGGAACCTCCAAGAATTGCGTTTATGAATGTATCGGGGATATCCGAGAACTCCGTTATCCATTGGAATTCAGGCAATATCTTGAACAATGCACTGGCCAGGAATATTGCATATATTGTCTTGAGGCCAAAAGCATTGCCCAACACCAGTGTTCCCGCTATGAGCAATCCTACATTTATGATAAGATAAGTGTAGGATATCTCAAAACCGGTTGCATAGTATATGATTGAAGATATACCTGTGACTCCTCCACCTGCCACTCCGTGCGGTATAAGGAATGCCACCCAGCTGAAGCAGTAGAGGAATACGCCCAATGATATGATTACATAGGACCTTATCTCCTTGAGTATGTTGACAGCGCTTAGCAAACTACGTTAATGATTTTATTAGGTACTACAATAACTTTCTTTATGCCGTTCTCACCTACATATTTTGCTGTATTTTCATTCTCGCGCACAGCTTTCTCAACTTCTGCAGGTGTAAGGCTCTTTGACAGCTCAAGCTTGAACCTCATCTTGCCGTTGAACGATACTGGGTACTCGAAAGTGTTCTCCACGGTGTAAGCCTCAACATACACAGGGAAAGATGCCTTGGAAACACTCTCCTTGTTGCCCAACAGGCTCCACAGCTCCTCAGTAATGTGAGGTGCAAATGGTGAAAGGAGAATTACAATCTGCTCAAGAATCTCCCTCTTGTTGCACTTAAGGTCCTGAAGTTCGTTGAGTGCAATCATGAATGCACTTACAGATGTATTGAACGAGAAGTTCTCAATGTCTGTTCCAACCTTGTTTATAAGCTTATGCAAAGCCTTGAGCTCGGCAGGTGTTGCCTTCTCGTCTGATACAATCCAGTTGCCCTCCCTGTCCCAGAACATTCTCCAGAACTTCTTGAGGAATCTGTTTACACCGTCAATACCTTTGGTATCCCATGGCTTGCTCTGCTCCAACGGACCGAGGAACATCTCATACAATCTCAATGTATCGGCACCGTAGCTGTTGCATATGTTGTCTGGGTTAACAACATTGAACATGGATTTGCTCATCTTCTCAACTGCCCAGCCGCAGATATACTCGCCGTTCTCAAGGATGAACTCCGCAGTAGCGTAATCAGGCATCCATGCCTTGAAGGCCTCCATATCCAGCCTGTCATTGTTTACTATATTCACATCCACGTGAATCTCTGTTGTATCGTACTCATCCTTAAGGCCGTATGAAACAAAAGTATTTGTATTCTTTATTCTGTACACAAAGTTTGAACGTCCCTGGATCATACCCTGGTTGATAAGTTTCTTGAACGGCTCCTTCTCTACAACATAACCAAGGTCATAAAGGAACTTGTTCCAGAATCTTGAGTAGATAAGGTGACCTGTAGCATGCTCTGTACCGCCAATGTAAAGGTCCACATTCTGCCAGTATGCATCAATCTCCTTGTCTACCAATGCAGAATCATTTGAAGGATCCATGTATCTCAAATAATATGCGCTTGAACCTGCAAAGCCCGGCATGGTACTCTTCTCAAGAGGATAACCGTTGTATGTCCAGTTCTCAGCCCTTGCCAATGGCGGCTCTCCATCTGCTGTAGGGAGGAATTTGTCTACCTCAGGCAACTGCAGAGGAAGCTCCTCCTCAGGAACAGGAGTTGCAATGCCGTCTTTGTAATAGATAGGAAACGGCTCACCCCAGTATCTCTGTCTTGAGAAAATTGCATCCCTCAATCTGTAGTTGACCTTTCTTCTTCCTATGCCAAGTCTCTCAACCTCATCAATTGCAGCAGGAATGGCCTCCTTTACAGTCTTGCCGGTAAGGAAACCGCTGTTGCACATGATACCCTCTTTTGCATCAAAGCTCTCTGTGCTTACATCGCAACCCTCAATAAGAGGTATGATTGGAAGATTGAAAGTCTTTGCAAAGTTGTAGTCACGGCTGTCGTGTGCAGGAACTGCCATAATGGCACCTGTACCGTAACCTGCAAGAACGTACTCGGAAACCCATACAGGAACCTGCTCATTTGTAAACGGATTTACCGCGTATGATCCTGTAAACACACCTGTAACCTTTCTGGTCTCTGCGATTCTCTCACGCTCTGTCTTTTTCTTTGCCTCAAGCAGATAAGCCTCAACAGCCTCTTTCTGTCCTTTGGTAGTAAGTTTTGCAACCCACTCGCTCTCAGGGGCAAGTACCATAAAGGTAACTCCGAATACTGTATCTGCACGGGTTGTAAAGATTGTCATGTCATACTCGGCGCTCTCACCCTCTACAGGATCTGTATTGGCAACCTTGAATATCATCTCGGCACCCTGCGATTTGCCAATCCAGTTCTTCTGCATCTCCTTAAGGGCATCTGTCCACTCAAGCTCCTCCATATCTGCAAGAAGTCTCTCCGCGTATGCAGAAACCCTCAACTGCCACTGTTTCATCTTCTTCTGCTCTACGGGATGGCCGCCACGTACAGAAAGGCCCTCTTTAACCTCATCATTTGCAAGTACGGTACCCAAAGCAGGACACCAGTTTACTGCTGTCTCACCCTGGTAGGCAATCCTGTACTGCATAAGGATATCGCTCTTCTCAAGCTCTGAATATGCTGCCCACTGCTCTGCTGTAAAAGTTGGAACATCACCGCAAGCTGCATCAACATTTGCATTACCCTCTGCAGCAAAAGTTGCCTCAAGCTCAGAAATGGGGCAAGCCTTTCCAACCTTGTTGTTGAAATATGAGCCGAACATCTTAAGGAACGCCCACTGTGTCCATTTGTAATAACCGGGCTCACAGGTCCTGATCTCCCTGCTCCAGTCATAGGAGAAACCTATGCGGTCCATCTGCTCACGGTATCTGTTGATATTTTTCTCAGTAGTTACAGCCGGATGCTGGCCTGTCTGAATGGCGTACTGCTCTGCAGGGAGTCCGAACGCATCATAACCCATAGGGTGAAGCACATTAAAGCCCTTCAGTCTCTTGTAGCGGCTGTAGATATCACTTGCAATGTATCCCAGAGGGTGTCCCACATGCAAGCCCGCTCCCGATGGATATGGGAACATATCCAATACGTAATATTTTGGTTTTGAGGAATCTGCCTCAACTTTGAATGTTCCGTTCTTGGCCCAGAATTCCTGCCACTTCTTCTCAATGTCTAAAAAATTGTACTCCATTTTCAGATTGTATTTATTCAACCTGCAAATGTAGTACAATTTTGCTTATTTCTTTATTTTAAATGAGCGTGATTTTGTAAGTTTGAAATCAACCGGAACAGATACCCTCACACTTACCGGTTTCCCTCCAATTGTCGCCGGCTTCCATTTTGGAGAAGCCTTTATAACCTTCACCACCTGCGCATCAATCTCATCATCCAGCCCCCTCACAATATTCACCTGGGTAACCTGCCCCTTCTCATTTACAACAAAATCTGCTATCACACGCCCTTCCAGGCCGCTGCGGATTGCACTGTCGGGATACTTGATATACTCATACACCCATTTGTTGAGGAAATCTCCCTCATTGCCGTGCTGGAAAGTTGCCCTCTTCTCCACAGAATTCTGGGTATAAATCTTGCCCTCTACAGCCTTACCCCCTTCTGCATTCCTGCCGGCCACTGTCCTTATCCTTTCCTCCCTGTTTGAGAGCACCTCAGCCATTGAAAACACATATCCGCACAACCGCTCCATCTGCCTGTAGTCGAGTTTGTCGGGAGTATCCCTCACTGTATGGAAATCCCTGTGGGTACCTGATGTAAAAAATGCTACGGGAATCCCTTTCTCATAAAAATTCCTGTGGTCTGAAGGGAAATGGTCTACCGGAGTGTATTTTGGCGTGATGCTCAATGCCCTTCCCGACAATTCATTTACAATCTCCAGCATCTCCACGTTGGCCTCTGCAGTATAGAACTGCATCACATTATCCCTGCCGCTGCGCCCCACCATATCAAGGTTTATCATTGCCACAATGTTCCCCACATGAGGAAAAGAACGGTTGAGGAAATACCAGCTCCCGGCCATTCCCATCTCCTTTGCCCCAAAGAATGCAAAAATCACAGACCTGCGGAAAAGGAAATTCTGCCCGGCAACCTCCCTGGCCACCTCCAGCAAAGCTGCAACACCCGAAGCATTGTCATCCGCTCCGGGATACATCTGCTGTACATCATGCCCGTCAATCCTGAGCACAGAAACACCCATATGGTCATAATGGGCACCAATGACCACATACTCATCCCTCAGTTTTGGATCATACCCCTCAACTATACCTATAACATTGCGGGAGTGCAGGGTGTCGCCATCCCTTGCTATATAGAAATCCTCCCCCTCCTCAGGTGAAAGCATAGTAACGCCATACTCAGCCAATTGCCTGTAAAGATATGACGCAACCTCCT
>JAFOER010000060.1 GCA_017380095.1 Bacteroidales bacterium | reverse complement strand
ACCAAAGCCATGATCAGCAGTTATTCTATAAACAAGGAGGGCAACAGGTTTATGGTATATGACATTTACAGGAATAACGGTTCATCCAGAACATATATAGAAAATCCTGTTAAATATACAGAAAGTGCATGGAAATTTGTGGATAATAATGGGAACCCAGTGATATATTACTGGACTCACTATGGTACTCACAAATTCTATGGGTGGATTCTCAACAACACTGATATGGAAAGTAATCTCCAACAATATTCTAGGAATTGGAGACCGAGTTGACAATACCTGGAAGAAATTCTGCAGAAAATAACAAAATAGACAACATATTGCACAGTAGCGGTTCATACTTTCTGATGAAAAGGCAGTTGTTAGGAATATGACAACCGGCAGCGTAGGAAGCAATTAAAAATGCCCATTAAGACAACGCCAAAAGGGCACAATTAAACAAAAAAGGGAGGAGCCGTTTGGACTCCTCCTGTTATTTGCTCTTTTTGACAACGTCATAAAGGTCATATTTTACACTTCTACCAGTTCGTACTCCCTGCTGCCAAGCCCTATCTCCTGGGCGTATTGGAGGCCGCTCTCCCAATCGGTATCCGGATGGATGAACTTGAAGAGTTCGTCGGAAGCATTGGTGTGGTTGTGGCCGCATCCGCAATTGCACTCGCTGCCGGCGTATTGGTATCCTGATGCCGGTTTCCAGCCGTTGATTACAGGTGCCTTGTTTACAAGGTCGGCACAGGCCTGGTCGAGGGCTACAGGGTCGAATGAGGCCATCATGCCGAGGTCCGGCACAAGGGCTACATCATTGTGGCCCCAGCAGTCGCACTCAGGTGATACGTTCATTATCAGGCTTATATGGAAGTTCGGTTTGCCCTGCAATACCGCTTTGGTGTATTCTGCAATCTTGCAGTTGAGTACTTCAGATGTGTCCCACTCTGCAAGGACTGCTGCAGAGTATTGGCATAGTGCCACGCACTGGCCGCAGCCTACACATTTATTGTAGTCTATTACTGCCTTACGGTCTGCACCTACAGAAATAGCTCCGTGGTTACAGTTTTTCTCGCAGATCTTGCAGCCTATACAGTTTTCTGTGTTTACTTTAGGCTGTGATGATGAATGAAGCTCCAACTTGCCCGCAATTGAGGCACAACCCATTCCAAGGTTCTTCAAGGCTCCGCCAAAGCCTGCCTGCTCGTGTCCCTTGAAGTGGCTGATTGAGATTACAATGTCTGCATCTGCCACTGCCTGACCAATCTTTGGTGCAGGGCAGTATTTTGCCCCCTCTATTGGAATGGCAGCATAGTTGGTTCCTTTAAGGCCGTCTGCAATTATTACGTTTGCATTTACTGCTATTGGGTTGAACCCGTTTACCATTGCACTGCGCAGGTGGTCTACAGCGTTGTCCCTCCTACCTTTGTACAGGGTGTTGGCATCTGTCAGGAATGTTTTGGCTCCCAATGAATTAAGCAGATCAACTACTGTTGCAACATAGTTTGGTCTTATGTAAGCCATATTGCCAGGCTCTCCAAAATGAACCTTAATTGCGGTATACTGCCCCTCAAAATCAATTTTCTCAATTCCGGCAGCCTTTACCAGGTTACGCAATTTTTTCAACAGGTTTACACCCGGTTTACAACGCAAGTTGCTGTAATATACTTTAGATTTATCCATTTTTAACCGTTTAAAACGTTTATTTTACCCTTATAATTCTAATTCCGTCGTTGCTTTTGCGCGAGTTAACATAGTCATGTATGCTTTTCTCGTCTATAACTACTTTTCCGTCTACCTGCGACGCATGGATGAATCCAACCTCACCGTTCTCCTTGTGGTATACAAGTGCCACATGTGCAATGTCCAATCCTTTTACATTTGAGTTAAAGCCCAGGATATCACCATCTTTCAGCAGATGTTCCATCTTCTTCACGTCTGCTTTTGGAATAACATAGTAATCTGTATAGCGGTTCAAGCTCTCCTCCATCTTTGCAATTTTTGCAATCTCTGCAGGGTTGTCCTTAATCTGCTTGTAAGCCCCGGTGTGTTCACTCATATATGAGAATCTTTGTCCCGACAAATTTTCTCCGCTCAGCACATCGGTTATCTCCCTGAAGATGCCGTTGGCCTCTCCCTGTCTGATCCACTCACTGGTGTAGTGGATTCTGCTGGTGTAACCGTCAACCACACCATTGCGGTAACGGGTACCCTGGATGAATGCACAAAGGCTGTCGGGAGAATCATTTCCTTTTTTTGCGTTGACTGCCATTGCAAGGCAGGTCTCTACAAAAAGGATGCAGTCTGTCTCTACAAGTGATACCTTGAGTTTCTCCGGCACCTGCTCAAGAGAGCCTGCAACATACTCTGTTCCAAGCATCTGCTTGGCAGCTATTATCATAAGCTCAGGAACGCTCTTATCCCTGTTTGCAAGCAGTTCCTTTGAAATTTTGCTGTATTTCTCTACACTCTCCTTTGAGATGTTTCCCTGTGCCACGCTCTGGGCAGATACATTCATTGGCAGTACAAGGGCCAGACATGCCAATGCAATAATAAGATTCTTCATATTTGTTGTTCTTTCTATATGTATTACAAAATAACGGATTTTTTTTCTAATTGAATACCTCAAATGTGAATTTCACACCTACCATATCCCATTTGGTAATCTCTCCACCCCAGAAAAGTCCTATATTAAAAATGTTTGTTCCTATTCCGTACCCCATCTCTATGTATGGGTCCATGGTGTCTACAAGGAGCATGTTGCAGTAGAGCCTCTCCTTGGTTATGTATTTTACTTTCCTGAAAAGGCTTGGGACAAGGATAAGCGGGGCATCGTATTTGATATTGGCCCGGAGATATTTGTCTATCTCATTGTACTTTACGGTGGTAAGAAGGTGGAATGTTCCCCCTATATCATCATGCCATCCTTCGGGAAGATTGTTTCGGCGCAGGTTGTTGAACTCTGCAAAATGAAGGTCTGAGTAGTCGTAGAACAGCCCGAATCCTACCCTGTAGTGTAGGGCGTGCATAGGCCCAACCTTTACACGTTGCTGCATATCAAACTCAACTTTGTTGAATTTGGTTGTACTGCCGAGTATATTTTTGAATGAATGGGCGAAATTCAGGGTAAAAGTGGGATATCGGGAGTAAAGGTATACTTTTCTCTCTCCATTCATGTAGTAGTACTGGTGCGGTGTGTACTGCAGTTCAATCTCAGGTACAAAGGTTGAGTAGAAATTGGTATGGTTGCGCAGTTGCCTGTACTGGTGAAGGGCCAGGTTGGTGCTGAGTGTTAGGCCGTTGGCTACCTCTATCTTGTGTCCCGCCCTGGCGTGGATGGCCCTGAATTCATTGGGTTTTCCTCCAAGGGTATCGGAAAGTTGGGGTTGTCGGGAAGCAAATTTGTTACCATTTCCAAGATCTATGAAAATTCTGCCCATACGGCGGGGGGCATAGTTTACCTCTCCGTTGACACCCCAGTGCACCTCCTTGTATTTGAAGTTGTAGCCGAGGCGGGGCTCTATGTAATAAAGTTTGTCCGATTCCGTTACCCTTGAGAGCCTGAGTTTCTGGTTGTATGAGAGGCCGCGGCTACTGCTGTAGTCAAAGAGGATAGGGCTCACCAGCGGGGTTATGTGCAGCTGACCCAACTCCTTGAGATCCAAAGAGTAATCACGCACCATAAAGCGCCCCATCTTTTCAAAGGCACTTGGAACTTTTATATTCAGGCGGCCCGCAGTTATTCTTGAGGAATCTTTGTGTACCTCAATTGTAGAGGAATCATTGTGCAGCCCAACAGAGTTTCCGGCATTCAAAATGGAATCGCGGTAATCAATGATCCTCTCCGCAATGGCAGAAATGGTATCTACCTGAGTACGGTACTGCAAAGAAAGATCGTACTGCTGCGGGGTTTGTTTTTTGCTCTGGTGCCGCTCCTGCCGGGTCTGAAGTTCTCGCCCGTTCTGCCGATTTTGCGGGTAGGCAATGTGGTGCGCCAAAATTTTGTTGTACCTCAAGTGCGACACATACTCCCCCTTGAGATGCGTCCCCATGAACCTGATATCTGTAGTGAGGGAAATCTTCTGCGGGAGAAACTCCTGACGGGTTCCCTCCTTCCCCATCTGCACAATACCGGAATAGCGGACAAATTCAAAACTGCCCTCCACAAAAATCTCCCTTATGGAATAATTTCCACTGTTGGCAACCATATACCCCTCCACGAACTTGTAATTGGCCAGGCGCGGGCTGAACGCAATCCTGTAATAATATGTATCACCCTCCTTCCACGTGGAATCCAACTGGTAATTATAGTATCTTCCCGACAAATATGCCAGTGGGGAGTACACCTGCCCCAGAAAATACTGCGAATAGACATTCAATTGGATGGAAGGGGCTACAATATTCTCTATATGCTCATCAATGAACCTCTGCTTGTTTGTAGAAATGGAATACAGCGAATGGTTGAAAATATTGGGATTTGTAAAAGTAAGTTCCCCTATGAATTCCGCATAATAAGTGTTTATATCCGCATCTAAGCGCTTAAATATGGGAATATAATTGATGAAACGTCCCCGTGAAAGGACATCTACATTGCCTTTTATATATATGCCTGCCTCATAATCCGGCGAAATGTTCCTGTACTTGACAGCATTACTCCTCAGACTGTCCAAAAGGGTCTGCAGCCGGTACTGGGAGATTTCATCATTGACGGCCATGGTGCCGGTTACGCTACGGATGCTTGTGGTGCCTGCCGGGCAGGTGCTGGTACTGGTGCTGGTGCTGGTGGTACTGGTGCTGCCGGTGGAGCCGGACGCGTGTCCTGGAACTGAATAAAAAATGAAGAGACCACAAAAAATGGCCACAACAAGGCGCTGCACCCTGCACAAAAGTATGTCTGCCGCTCTCTTCATCAAAAAAATGCTATTTAAATGTAAAGTTAACAAGAATTATGCAAAAAAAATTTTTGCATATAAAAAATATTCCTATCTTTGCACCCGCTAAGGCAATCAGCCACGGCGGGACTGGTCCAGTAGCTCAGCTGGATAGAGCAACAGATTTCTAATCTGTGGGTCAGGGGTTCGAATCCCTTCTGGATCACCAGTACCGACTCGCTAGCTCAGCTGGTAGAGCACGACACTCTTAATGTTGGGGTCCAGGGTTCGATCCCCTGGCGGGTCACAGGAACAAATCGCAAGCACTTGAAAATCAAGTTCTTGCGATTTTTCTTTTAAATCCGTGCCGATTTTGTGCCGATTCGTCAAAATTATCTTTTT
>JAFOER010000059.1 GCA_017380095.1 Bacteroidales bacterium | reverse complement strand
GGCTTGGGCAACGGTGTGCAGGGTGTATGTCCTGAGGGATGGAGCATCCCTACAGCAGAGGACTGGGTTGACCTGGCCATGGCCGTTAACGGAGGTGAGCAGGTTGAGTTCAAGGAGGATTGGAAAGGGATAGCAGGCAAGTTTATGGCAAATGCAAAATTCAACGGTGCATGGGTATGGCCATATTCGCCGGATGTCACCCCTACAAATGAGACTGGATGGAGTGCATTGGCAGGAGGATCCAGCCACAACAGCTATACACTGTACAAGAATGTCCTTTCATACGGTTTCTGGTGGAGCTCTACAGAAAGGGACACCAACAATGCATATTACAGGTACATATACAGCGAGGTGCCTAATTTCTCTGCAAATTTCGCTGCCAAGGATGGTATGGGCGCTTCTGTAAGATGTGTAAGATTGAAAAACAACTAAAAAAGGAGAAAAATGAAAAAGGGATTGATAGTACTGCTGGCTGTTGCCGCAGTGGTTCTTGGAATCTTCTTCTGGTTTCAGGGCAATTACAACAGGATGGTAAAAATGGATGAGGGTGTTCAGGCTGCGTGGTCGCAGGTGGAGAATGTATATCAGAGAAGGGCAGACCTTATACCTAACCTTGTTGCTACTGTAAAAGGATATGCAGAGCATGAGCAGCAGACTTTGGAGGGTGTGGTAAGTGCAAGAAGCAAGGCTACACAGATTACAGTTGATCCGGAGAACCTTACTTCTGAGCAGTTGGCAAAATACCAGAAGGCTCAGGGAGAGTTGGGAGCTGCGTTGGGCAAATTGCTTGCCATAACAGAGAATTATCCAAATCTCAAGGCAAACGAGAACTTCCTTTCATTGCAGTCTCAGCTGGAGGGTACAGAGAACAGGATTGCTGTTGAGAGAAACAAATACAATGAGGCTGCAAGAGGCTACAATACAACAATCAGACAGTTCCCTAAAAACATCGTTGCTTCAATGTTCGGCTTTGAGAAAAAACCTTATTTTGAGGCTTCAGAGGGTGCAAAAGAGGCTCCAAAGGTGGAGTTCTAGAAAGATATGAAGGTAAAGGAGTTTATAGGTAATCACGGCAAATTGCAGATTGAGCGGGCCATAAAGGAGGCTGAGCTCAACACTTCCGGAGAGATAAGGGTTCACATAGAATCCAAGTGCTCCCAGGATCCTCTGCAGAGGGCTGTCTATATCTTCAATTACCTTAAGATGTTCAATACGCAGGCCCGCAATGGGGTACTCATATATGTAGCTGTTGAGAGCAGGAAATTTGCCATTATTGGCGATGCCGGCATAAACAAGGTTGTTCCCGACAATTTCTGGAATTCCATAAAGGAGAATATGGGAGCGGCATTCTCGCAGGGAAAGTACATTGACGGGCTGGTTGAAGCAATAAGGGAGGCAGGAGTTTCATTGAAACGCTATTTCCCGTATCAGAGTGATGATGTAAATGAACAACCCGATGAAATATCTTTTGGTGAATAATATCCGTAAATATATGACGTTGCTGCTTCTTTTTGCAGCAACTGTCGTTATGGGACAGGTGCCCCAAAGGCCAAATCCTCCCCGTCTGGTAAATGACTTTGCAGGTGTATTTACCGGCAGGCAGGTTATGGAGATGGAGGGGGTGCTTGCTGCATTCGCCGATTCCACTTCAAACCAGATAGTGGTGGTTACCCTGGCAGACCTGCAGGGCTACGACAAGGCTCAGATGGCCTATGAGATAGGTGAGCAGTGGGGTGTGGGACAGGCCAGGTTCGACAACGGCATTGTCATTCTTGTAAAGCCCAAGGTGGGGAATTCCCGCGGAGAGGTGTTCATTGCAACAGGATACGGTCTGGAGGGTGCCGTTACAGATGCCCTTGCCAGGCAGATTATAGAGAGACAGATGATTCCCCATTTCAGGGAAGATGATTACTATGGGGGTGTGGCAAGCGCGCTGAATGTCCTTTTGCCTATAATAAGTGGTGAAATATCTACAGATGAATATGCTGCCGGCGGTGAAGATGACGGGTGGATTCCGGCTCTTTTGTTTATGGTTTTCTTTGGAATATTTGTTGTATTCCTTGCAGCTATGTCGGGAGAAAACAACCGGAACTATGGCGGAGGCAACAATAGGGGCGGCAGAAACTTTACTGCAACGGATGCATTTATCCTTGGCTCAATTTTGGGAAATGCCTCAGGCTCAAGGGGGCGCAGCAGCGGCTCATTTGGTGGCGGTTCCTTTGGAGGCGGCTTCGGAGGTGGTTTTGGCGGCTTTGGTGGAGGCTCCTTTGGCGGAGGCGGTGCAGGCGGATCGTGGTAGGACAATAATGTATGATATAAAAAAAGAGTGGCAGCTGCCACCCTTTTTTTTTACTCTTCCGGTTCCCCTTCAAAAACCTTCACTATCTTGCTCACAAGGGGATGCCTTACAATGTCCTCCTTGTTGAAATTTATCACACTTATCCCTTTCAGCCCCTTGAGCATGGCAACACCTTTAGCAAGGCCAGAATCTGATTTGTTGGGCAGGTCTATCTGGGTAGCATCGCCGGTAACAATGAACTTTGCGTTGTTTCCCATACGGGTAAGGAACATCTTCAGCTGTCCAAGACTGGTATTCTGGGCCTCATCCAAGATTACAAATGCGCTCTCCAGGGTACGTCCCCTCATATAGGCAAGCGGGGCAATCTGTATTGTGCCGTCTTCCATAAGAATCTTCAGCTTCTGTGGAGGAATCATATCCATAAGGGCATCATACAGCGGCTGCAAGTACGGGTCGAGCTTGTCCTTGAGGTCGCCGGGCAAAAAGCCGAGCCTTTCACCTGCCTCAACTGCCGGCCTGGTAAGGATAAGCTTCTTCACTTCCCTGTTCTTGAGAGCCCTCACAGCCAGCGCGATTGCTGTATATGTCTTTCCTGTACCGGCAGGGCCCAATGCAAAAATAAGGTCATTTTTATAGTATTCTTCCACAAGCTTTTTCTGGTTTTTGGTACGTGCCCTTACAATTTTCCCGTCATTGCCAAAAACAATGATGTCGCTCTTCTCATCTGCAAATCCCCCTTTCAGGCCATCCTCCGTCATCTCAAGGGTATTGAGGACCGGGCTGCTTCCCATACCGTACTCAATCTCTTCAAACAGCTGGTCAACATCGTCAAGGTTAAGGCTCCTCTTCTTTCCCCTTTTGGCTATAAGGAGATTGAGGTTTGTCTGGAAACTGGTAATGTCCTTGCTGCTCCCTTTCAATGAAATTGTGTTTCCCCTCGGAACCACCTTAAGTTTAGGGAAGTAGTTTGCCAACCTGTTTATAAGTTTGTCGTTTACTCCAAAAATTTCAACCGGATCAATCTCTGTCAATTCAATCTTCTTCTCTGCCATATTCTGTGTATTGTTATTTCAATTTCTTTATAAGTCCCCTGTTGAGGAAATCGTTGTATGTCCTCTCCATCCTGTCGTACTGGTACCCGTTTTTAACCGTATCTCTCTTCCCGATGATCTCCCTTACCGGAACCACTGTGTAGTGTGGTGCAAACTCATCCTTCTTGAAGCACCAGAGCCATTCAATCTCCGGTTCCAGCAAAACCGTTTCCCCTGTTATGCTGTTTTTCTGTATACGGACGGTAACCATCATCTCCAGCTGGGTAAAATCCGGGGTTGTCTGGTTGCTTATATAGTTTCCAAGCGAGTAGAACAGTATGTTTTCGCCGGAATACTCTGCACT
>JAFOER010000011.1 GCA_017380095.1 Bacteroidales bacterium | reverse complement strand
CCTGAGAAGAAGAATGTAACGTGAGCGTATTTCTCTGTCTCAGCAATTCTCAGCTGGTTTTTGCCTGCTTTTGCAACAACCTCACCAAGGGTCTCCTGTACGTTCTCTTTGTCAAACAGGATATGAAGGCCTGTGAATTTGTCATCGTATGGAGTCAGACAGCAGTAGTACAAAGGCATGGTTTTCATACCCATATCTGCCATATCCTCCTGGGTAAGCACGCTGGTGATTTCACGTGCACGGTCGTTACGGAAATTGAAGAACACAACTGCGTCGTCTGCTGAAATTGTAGCGGTTCCCTCAACTTTTACAGGTTTGATGAACTCGTCGGTTACACCTGCAGCATAAGAAGCCTCAACAGCCTCGGCAGGGTTTGCAACCACCTCGCCCTCGCCGTTTACAAGAAGGTCATATGCAACTTTTACACGGTCCCATCTCTTGTCGCGGTCCATAGCGTAGAAACGTCCTATTACAGAAGCAATCTTGCCTGTAGATTTTGCCATATGTGCCTGCAGCTGCTCAATGAAGCCCTTGCCGCTCTTAGGGTCGGTATCACGGCCATCCATGAAGCAGTGTACATATACTTTATCCAAACCGTACTCTGCAGCTACATCAAGAAATGCAAAAAGCTGCTCAATTGAGCTGTGTACTCCACCGTTTGAAAGCAAGCCCATAAAGTGAAGCGCCTTGCCGCTCTCCTTGGCATAGTCATATACTGCCTTAACCTCTTTGTTCTCAAGCAAAGTCCTGTTCTGGCAAGCCTTGTTTATCTTCACAAGGTCCTGGTAAACAACGCGGCCGGCACCAATGTTGAGGTGTCCTACCTCTGAGTTACCCATCTGGCCCTGTGGAAGACCCACATCCTCACCGCTTGCAGAGAGCTGTGAAGTTGGATATTTTGCCATAAGGGCATCAATATTTGGCTGGCCGGCTGTATAGATGGCATTGGTAGAATCATTTTTTCCAATTCCCCAACCGTCCAGAATCATTAAAAGTACTTTTTTATCCATTTTATTTATTAGTTTTGTTATTCATTTGATCTCTTTGGCTGTAATGCAAATTTACCGCCAAACGGCCGCAAAGTTAATCAATTATGGGAGAAAAAAGAAAGAAGAGTACAGGCAAAGCCAAAAAGAGTTTTACACAAAAGCACCAGAGGAGGAGCACCACCCGCAAAATCCACGAGATGGTGGAGGGAACGGTACAGATGTCCCGTGAGGGTTTTGGATTTGTTATTGTTCCCGACAGGGAAGATGACATTTTCATCCCCCAGAAATATATGTTGCATGCCCTCAACGGAGACCAGGTAAGGGCAGCCGTAACCCGCAAGAAAGACGCCAAACACCGTGCAGAGGGGGAGATTGTGGCAATTGTGGAGAGGAGCAAAAAACCTTTCATTGGAATACTGCAGATTATGGGTCAGCGCGGATGGGTAATTGTGGAGAGCAGGAACATGCCGTACGACATACAGGTTCCTCTGGAGGGAATAGATGATGACGCCCAGTGGAAGAAGGTGGCCGTGCAGGTGGTTGACTGGCCAATGCATACAGATGCACCTGTCGGGAAGATTATTGACATTCTGGGAGAGCCGGGAGAGAATGATACCGAGATGCATGCCATTCTGGCTGAGTTCGGGTTGCCTTACAGGTTCGATCCGGCAGTTGAGGATGCTGCAGCAAAAATTCCTGTAAAAATTGAGGAGAAGGAGATAAAGAGGCGCAGGGATATGCGTGATGTGCTTACAGTTACTATAGACCCGGCAGATGCCAAGGATTTTGATGACGCTGTCTCCTTGCAGGAACTTGAAAACGGCAATTATGAGATAGGTGTGCACATTGCAGATGTAACCCACTATGTGAGGCCGCACGACATCATAGACAAGGAGGCATACGAAAGGGG
>JAFOER010000010.1 GCA_017380095.1 Bacteroidales bacterium | reverse complement strand
GTTGATGCGGGTGCTGTCAATCTGCTTGGTGTAGACCGGGAGGGCGGTGCTTTTGTATTTGGCCTTGCCAACCCTTATCTTAAAGTCATCCATGTTGCCGGTGATGTCTATTCCCAGGCGCATTGGAATAGGGGACTTGAGTACTGAGATGTGGTAATCTATGTTCATGTCCATATCCTGGCGGCCGCTTATTGCGGTGGTGTAGCGGTCCATTTTCATTATGAACGGATATACCTCTATGGTATTGTCCTTTATGGCAAGTTCTACAGAGATGCTGTCTACAAGGTTGCGTTCCCTGTTCTTGAATTTCATCATCTTGGCAATCTCGGCAAAAGTTTCGCCGTCCATCAGCACAAGGGAGTCACCTTTTATGCGGGCAACACCTTCTACAGTTGAAAGCAGGAAGTTCATGTTGGTGTCTATCTGGGCGGTTGCTGCCATCTGACTGTTTATGATTCCCTCAAATGATTTTATCATAGGGAGAAGCGAGTCTACCTGAGGATAGAGTTTTATGAACTCCGCAACGTTTATATCTGTAAGCTGCATGTCAAAGCCTACACTCAAGTCTGTACGGCTTCTGGTTTTGTAGAAGGCTTCCAGGTCAAGTGCACCGGCAGAGGTGGTTGCATTGAAATCCGTTATCTGCAGGCATCTGTCCTTGGCGCTTACCTTTCCTTTTGCACTGTGCAGCACCATTGAGGAGTAGATGCCGTATTTTACATTCATATCCAGTTCTGCCTCAATGTTCTTTGGTACAATAATGAGTGACATTTTCCCTACGGTGTCGCTTCCCTCAAGGGCAATGGCGTTTTCAAGGGCATCCGCATCTGCAATTTGTTGCAGGCTGTCGGGAAGAGTACCGCTCTGGTTCATGTATTCTGTTCCTGCGTTGGCGGCCTTTGCAAGTTCGTTGAAGTTGAGGGTGTCTGCATCAATGCTCAGCTGGGCCTTTATCCTGCTGCCCCTTGTGAGGGCCCCCTTTATTCCGCTTATTTTTCCCTTGGCCTTGAATTGCGACTGGCCGCTCTTGAGGGCTATCTTGTCTACTGTGAGTTCATTGAGGTTGAATGATACTGCTATATCTTCCGCTTTGCTCCTGAGCGGGAAGGCAGGGGTGGATACCCTTATTGCACGGGCATTGAGGCTTCCTTGGGATTCCCATCTGTTGAGGATGCTTACAATACCTTTGTCGGCGAGGCGGAAATTGTAGTCTTCCTGAGCAAAATCGTCGGGAAGACGGGTGGAGGCGGATGTGCGGGTGCCTCTGCGTTCCCTGAACCAGTGCCTTAAAAGGGAATCTCTCTGTACCTGCGGGTAGATGACCTGCAGGGAGTCTGTAAGGGAGGCAAGGCGCTGTTCACGCATTTTGAGTTCGGTGTCGTTCCTGTGTGATTCCACGGAGAGTGCTGCATCCGAGACCATTGCAAAATGGAGCTGTTCCCTCAGGGAGATTCTTTTGCAGTTTGCTGTGAGCTGCATTGAAGGGATGGAGAAATCCCCTTTGTACGGTAGTATGCGGAAGTTTCCGTAGACATCTGTAACCCTCATGCTAACGGAATCTGCCCCCAGCAGGCTGAAGCTTTTTGCAGAGATTTTGCCGTTGAACGGGTGCACAACCTTTGATGTGGTATCAAAAAGGGATGCCTCATTGCTTCCCGACAAAGTAATGCTCCTCCCTTTTACCAGCAGTGAATCTGCATACCTTATGTATGTGGAGTCTACTTTCAGGTGTACCCCAATCATTTTTGTCCCCTTGTTTACGGCGGAATCAATGGTGTTGGCCCATGAGCCTATCCTCATCTCCCCTCCGTATATGTTGCAGAAGATCTCCTGTGACGGGATGCCCATTTCCACGTTTTCTGCAGTAATGTCTCCCGATACATTTGTCTTGGCAAGGTTGTACAGCGAGAGATTGCTCAGGCGCGATTTGAGGTTAACCTTGCCGGCTATAAGCCCTTTGCCATATATGTCTGTTCCCTGAGGTAGCATTTTTATGAGGGAGTCTATGCTTATTCTCGATGAAACATCCACATTCAGATAAGGGTCACCTTCAAGATCCTTTACGGAGCCTTTTCCGTCAACGGCAATGCCGTCGCCGTCTACAAGGAGCCTCTCCACTGTAACCATAGTGGAGTCGGGGTTTTGTGGACGGTAGAATGCATTTCCTTTAAATGCCAGTTCCTTTATTTTCTCTTTTCTCCCCTCTACAGAGATTGAGCTGCTTGGGATATTGAATTTCACATCGGCAGACGGGAGCTTTCCGGTTGTGAAGCTGTAGCTGCCGTAAATTTTTGATTCAACGGAGAGGCGGGTGTTTGTCTTGAGTTTGTTGATGTCGGGAAGAATGGCTTTAGGAACATATTTGAGAAGTGACTCAAGTGGGAACTCCTCTATATTTGCATAAAGGGCATCTGTGTGGAGGGAGTCGGCAGAGTATTCTATTTTACCCTCAAGGGAGAGTGGAACTGAGGCAATTGATACCTTGAAATCCTCAAGTGTAACGGCTTTTTCACGTCTGCTGCCCAATGTTATTTTTCCCTGCACGTCCAATGGGACGTTTTCTGCCATTGAACTGCGGGCAACCCTTACGTTTGTGCGGGTTTTGGCCTCTACAGCAAGGCACCCTTTGCCTGCCGCCTGAACATTGAGGGTGTCAATTGAAAAGCGGACACTTGCCCTGTTGGCCATCTGGAACAGTGCCATGTTAAGGTGTGAGAAGTTGCCCTTCCTTACCCTTATGCGTGTGAGGTCATCTGTAAAGTTGCCGCTCAACTTTACCTCCTTCATTGAGGCAGAGGCACGCAAGCCGTCTGCCCTGTTGTCAAAAACAAAACGTCCTCCGCCAAGGATGGAGATATTGCGGATGTTTATCTTAAGGGGCAAGCTCTCCTGCAGGGTATCTTCTGCCGCTGCCATTTGTGTAGTATCTGAAGCAACAATATCCCAGTTGGCGGCACCGGTAGGGGATACGTATGCGTATGCTCGTGGTGAATCAAGGATAATACCCTGAATCTGTACCCTTCCTGCAATGAGTTTCAGCGGACTGAACAGCAAAGTGAACTCCTTGAATGAAACAAGGGAATCTGCCTGGGCCGGTGTGCGTGAATAATGCACAGAATCCTTAAGGTGGGTTCTGGATACAATACTGCCGTCAATGAGTTTTACTCCCACGTGCGGAAAGTGGGAGAATGCGGTAAAATCAACCTCTTTGACAGAAAGTTGCGCATTGAGGGATTTCTCCGCAATTTTTGTAACCGTTCTGGCAACATAGCTGTCATTTATAAAAAACTCCAGTGATACCAGTCCCAAAACCACTATTGCAAATATGGCGGCAATACCTGTGCCCACCCATTTGAAAATCTTTGCTGTGTTCATAATAGTTGTCTGTTAAAATTTGAACCCAATATCATAGCGCTCTTTGAGCCAGAAACCCAAGAAGCGGTTGGTTACAAAATATTCATCCCCCTCGCGGGTGATCATCTCGTTTTCATATAAAGTATTGGCGGCATTCTGTACGGAACTTGCAGATTTAAGACCGTGGCGGTGAACAAAACCGGATGATGTTATCTCTTTGGCCTTTATCTCCTTGGCAATTGCAATCAGCAACTGTTTCTGTGGACTTGTGAGGCGTTGTAGAGTTTCCTCATATGATCTCTTGTCAAGTTTAAGGATATGCTGCATTGCTGCATTCAGAAGGTTGATATCTGCGGTATCGCCTTCTCCCATAGTTGCATACATTTCATTCAACAATCTCTGGATAAACCATGTGTGGCCTTCCAAAGCATCATACATCCGGTAGAAACACTCCGCAGAAATGGATTTTCCGGCCTTGTTGAAATGGGCTGCTGCAAACTTGAAGTACTCATCCCTGTCAATTGCCTCAAGAAACAGATTGGCACAACTCATATAAAAAGGTTCCGAAGGGTTGTTGAACAACTTGTCCATCATTCTCCTTTTGCTTCCTGCAAAAATGAATTGAGTCTGTTTGCATTTCTGTACGTAAGTTCTCAATAAAGCTATAATGTTCCCTTCCGGATATTCAGAAGCCTGCTGGAATTCATCAATGGCAACAACGCATGGCTTACCGGATGTTTCCAGATACTCAAAAATCTCCTGCAAAGTCTGTTCGGGCTGCTGAATGTTACCAATGGAAATGTTCAAGGCCGGTTGTCCTGTTACGGGGTCTATTGTAATACCGGTAACCAATGATTTTACCGTACTTACAAATTTGTCCAGCATTTTTTCCCCTTTGCCCTTAAGGGAATCAACAATCTCCCTTCCCATTAATGTAACCATCTCGGACAATGAAGATGTGCTGTACAGGTCAATAAAAAATGTATTGAAATTATCGGATATTACTTTCTGGTTGAAGCAGTGGTTTATCAAACCGGATTTTCCCATTCTTCTGATAGATATCAGAACGGAGTTCCGTCCATTAAGGATATTGTCAACCAGGACTTTTGTCTCAAAAGTCCTGTCGCAAAAATATTCCTGTGATATATATTCACTGCTTATTATAAAAGGATTGATCTGTCTCATATGCGTTTGCCGTTTTATACAAAAATACATAAAACAATCAATTATCCAAAATAGATTATTTAAATCCAATAATTGAAAATCAATAATTGAAATATTAAATCACAAAAAAACTATATTGTGCCAAAGCAACGGATGTTGTCTAAAATGCAGGTTTTAAGGGTGGTAAGTGTGTTGCAACCGCAACATGGAAAGGGTGTGGGAGACCGTATGCGGGGAATGGGTAACTTAGCGTAAAACTTAAAACGCAAGTAGTATGAAAAACATTCTTATTGTATTGGTGGGGCTGCTGGCAGTGGCTTCATGCAATAACAGTACCGGGGTAAAGTACAGGACGCCGGATTATTATTTGGAAAAGGCAGTTGCCGTAAAGGGGGAACCTTTGCCAACCGAGTATATATCGGAGGATTCCTATGTGTGCCATTATACTCCCGACGGGTTTATAGGGGAAATGAAACATCAGAACGGCAAACTTGTCCATTTGGCAGATTTGCAGAATGGTGAAATCAAAACCTCTGCATGTACAAGGGGAAGGGGACCTGGCGAAATTCTTTTGATTGCAGATTCTGATCTCAAAGGTAATGATTTGTATCTTCTGGATCCGGTGGCAGACAAAATAATGAAAGTTGGAAAGGTTAATGATACACTTATATGTGAGGACATAGTGAATCTCTCCCTCAAGCAACCCAAGTTTTTTGTGAATATGGAGGCAATATCAGAATCCATGTTTGCAATGTTCGTTTCGTCCAGAGACTATCTTGGCAGCATAATGCTGATTGACAGAAACAGCAATCTAGTAGATTCGTTGGCTTATTTCCCGTTGGAAGATGAGGGCTTGAACCATTCTGCATACCGCTATAACGTGCAGCTGGAACTTTCTCCGTCCAACAGATACCTGTTTGTTTCATGTGGACAATTTGATTGTGTGAACAAATATGAAATTAAGGAGAACAGGATTATACCACAGAAAAAAATATACCTGTCTGAGCCAAAATATGAGATAAAGAACGGTAAGCCTGCAAGAAATGAGGATTATATGTTATTCAACAACAGGATATATGCTGGGGACAAATACCTTTATGTAACAGTTGATCCTGAGACTGTGAAGGATTACAAGGCAAGACACAAGAAAGCTGAAGAGGAGGGAAGAGGAGACAAGGAGTGGGCTCATCCTGGCAACGATACATATATCCTTGTATTTGATTATGACCTTAATCTGGTAAAAAGTTTCCGCAGTGACTGTGATATCATCAATCTCGCAGTAACCACAGATCCTGAGGTAGTGTATGCTACTGACTTGAGGGAAAACAGGCTTGTGAAATACACTTTGAGGGGATTATAAATTTTATTCCGGACCTAAGTTTATTTCCTGTACTTGCGGGAAACAGGCAAGGTAGTATCCCCGATATGCACCTGATATGTTTCCCAGCAGGTAACAGCCTCTTTATTTACAAGAAATGAGCGGTGAATTCTTTCAAAGCGGCTGCCAAGAATCCCTTCCCAGTTGGATATGTTCATTTTGGTTCTGTAGGAGGCATTGTCTGAACATCGTACCCAAACTTCTGAATCATTGGATTCCACATACATTATTTTTGATATCTCAAGGGTAATTTCCTTCCTTTCTGAGGTGAATTCAATGAATTCCTGTTCTTGATGTTGTGATGTCTGGTTACCAGCAAATAACTTATTATACAAAACCCTGTGCAAGATGGCAAAAGAGACAACTATGAATAGAAGCAGCGCCGGATTAAGCATAAAGATATTGTCAACACTGTATTTGTTGAGGTACCACCCGCACAGACAGAAACCAAAATATGAAGTAGCCAATACGCCTGCTCCTAAGAAAAAAGTGTGCTTTATACCTTTTCCCATATCTTCAAATGTAAGCTGTTTGTGTAGAAATGCTGCCATAAGCAAGGATGGAAGCATATGGGACGCATACAAAAAGGCAATGGGAAAAGAACGGCATCCACTTTTGAAAATGGATGCCAGAACAATAATACTGGCCAGCCAATATATAATTTCAAACGCTGTTCTCTTTTTCATCTCTGATACAAATATAGCGATTATTTATAAGAACAAATCAGCGCATTTTGCATTATATCCATGCGTACAATGGCTTACAAGGGCTTTTGACAACTTTAGAGGGGGATTTGACGGCAACATATTTGAGTGAGAACAAGTAAATTTGCAGAAAAAAAAGATATGGTAGCTTATTCAACTTTTCTTCAAGGAGGCGCATTTGGAATGGGTGTCCTTACATTGCTTCTTATTGGGTTATGCCTTTCTGCATGGAAGGCTCCTGCATGGGTTTCCAATATAGGCCGTATAGCATGTGCTTTCGGATTTTTTTATGCCTTGTTTGGCGTGCTTGGTGTTCTCGATGCTGTTATTGCAGCCAAAGGCGTACCTTTCTGGCTTTTGTGTTCTGGCCTTAAAGGAGCTGTTATCCCTGTATTGTACGGGATAGCAATATATATATTGTCACAAATATTTGTAATAATGTCAAAGCCAAGAATATGAAACGGAAGGTTTGTTTTAGGAAAATGGGTGCGGCAGTTGCTGTAGCCTTTGTTATTATAAGTTGTACTTCCAAAATTGAAGAAGTGCAAAACATATCTGTTGATACCTCAGAGAATTTTGGGAATGCCATTGATGGGAATGTGAAAATAAAAGCGGTTGTGCAGCTTCATGATTCTTTGCTTGTAGGAGATGTGTCTAAGGTTTTGTACAGTGGAGGAAAAATATATATATGGGACAAGTCAGCAGCAAGCATATTATGCTGCACCACTGATGGCGATCTGCAGTTCAGGATAAGTGCCAAGGGTAGGGGACCTGGAGAATATACTGGGATTTCCAATTTTTATTTGTCGGGAAGCGGCAATACTGTGAATGTCATTGCACAGGAAAAGAAATTGCTGGAGTTCTCCGCTGTATCAGGAGAGCTTGTCTCTGAATCGGGTATTGATGTCAAATCTATAATGTGCACAGATGGCATTGAGTTGCAGGATGGTAAAACTGTGTTGGGTATCATTGGCCCTGAGCATAATGTTGCAGTGGATGGTGCTGATACATTAAAGTACCATATCCCGTTCAATATGACAAGAGACTTTGCCTTTATGGAGAGGGCGTTTTCCCAAGATGGCCCAAAAGCTCTGTTTGTGCATGGAATGGACAATTGTATTTATTCCGTAGCTTATGATACTTCAACAGTAAGGTATATTGTGGATTTCAAAGGTATGGAAATATCCAATGACGATTATCAGACAAAAACACCGGCAGAAATACAGAAAATATATGATGAACGTAGTGTAGCTACAAGGATTGACAATCTTGTAAATTCAAGGAACTGGTTGTCCTTTTCATATTGGATGATGAATCCCGACAAGACACAACAAACCAATTATGTCCTTTACAACAAAAGGAACGGTAAGGCAATGAATATCCAGGGAAGTCCTCTCTTCCCCATAAAGGATGCCAATGATAATCTGTTGGTATCTGTTGCTGATAATTCGGATTCCCGATATGCACCTTATAACGGCAATCCCGTAGTAGTGTTATGGGAAATGTAATTTATATTGATAATTCATGGACATTCATTATTTTTGTAAAAACACGAGAAACTATGTACAGATACTTATGTTGGATATTTATTGCTTGTTGCACCATTTCATGTCAAGGTGGAAAATCTGGGGTTTCATCTGAGTATCCAACTTCAGGCAGTACCGGGTCAGATATCAGTATATACAATCCAGGAATTTGCAAAATTGTAATGGATAGCACTTTCATATCTTCAATGTATGGAAAAGCCGGTGTATTGAATAATCAGTTGTATTATTTGGATACATATAACAGTTATCTGTATATGTTTAGACCTGATGGTATCATTCAAAAAAGATATCTTGGAGTAGGTAATAATCCCAACGAAATAAATTGTGGCCCTATTGCAGCATATACGTTTACATCAAATGGTAATCTTGTTATATATGGTACATCAGATGATGTATATGTTTATACCAATGAATATGTTCAAAATAAAGATGCCTCTTTTAGAATACGCAGGGACTACAGTAAGATGGCCGAAAATGTAAAACCGGATCCCCAGGCATTTGAGACATACACCTTCCCTCGTCTTGTTGTATGCAGGTCATACGGAAACAATACTTATGTAAACAATGGGTCAGAAGCCTATAACTTCAATTATTTTGAAACTCCCGACGATTACTCACAAAATTGCAGGATAATTACAGAATATGATATTCCAAATAAAAAGATAGGAAGGTTGCTGGGAAAAGGATTGCCGGAAATTTACCAGGGTACATCAGACAGGAATTAC
>JAFOER010000058.1 GCA_017380095.1 Bacteroidales bacterium | reverse complement strand
GTATTCAATCCAATGTACTCATCGTAAAATCTAGTGTCTCTTATGAATAATACCCCCTCTAAAACCTCCTCTATAGCTCCTACATCATTTAATCTCTTCAGATCTTGATTTCTAACATTTATACTATATTGAGCCAAAGATTTCATCAAAGAATATGAAAATCCATTGACACAAAGCTGCTCCAACAATATAGCACTCTCTTTCCAATTAACAATAACCGATGATGTATTATCATCAATCAAACGGAAGATGTTAGAAGCCTCTTCAAACTGGATCTCCTGCTTATACAGGAGTCGCTCAATTTGAAACTTATCAAGATTATTATATTGGAGATGTAGTCTTTTAAAATATTCTCTCATAGCTTCAGGCGAAAACCAATCATAATCGTCTTTCATTTGTTTACGGGCATTATTAGCTTTAGTAATAGTACCCAATGGCAATTTATTCTGTAACGAAAACACATGCGTGGTAGAGATATCAAATTTACCCTCTCTATTACAACGGCCAGCGGCTTGCAATATTGAATCTAATCCTGCTTCCTGACGAAATACGACTGGGAAATCGATGTCTACACCTGCTTCGATCAACTGCGTCGCTACAACACGGACAATTGTATTTGAATCATCTTTCAAAGCTTCTTTTATTTCATCAATAACCTCTCTCACATGAGCTGGACACATCATTCTTGAAAGATGAAAACACAAACCTTCTTTAGGTAACCTTGAATAAATTTCTTTAGCGTCTTTACGGGTATTTACAATACAAAGGACACGCGAAAATTGAGATATTTTTTCTGCCATATCATCATAAGATTTAGGCGTATTATCTATATCCAAACTAACACGCCTTAATCTATCATGTAAATTTGCATTACGAGGTACAATTTCATTAATGTTAGATAATGCTTCAAAACCGGCAAAAGGATTTGAACCCTCTATCCATCCACTCAATATTGGTTGACTAGCAGTTGTAAACAATATAGAAGTATTAAAAACGCGCTTTAAAGTATCAAACGTATCGACTATTGGCCGTAAGTAATATAATGGCAAAGTTTGCACCTCATCTAATACTAGCACACTATTAACAATATTATGCAATTTTCTACACACCGAAGGTTTATTGCTAAACAACGATTCAAACAACTGGACATTAGTCGTTACAATAATTGGATAATCCCAATTTTCTGTTGCCAACTTTAACCTTTGAGACATTTCCCCCCCTTCATTCCGTATATTTACGTTTGAATGATGCTCCAACACATTCTCATCACCAAAGATACTCCGCAGGACCGATGCTGTTTGAGTAATAATACTTGTATATGGAATAGCGATAATTACACGATTCAATCTATTTTTCTTGGCATGTCGCAATGCCCATAAAAGAGAAGATAACGTTTTTCCTCCACCTGTAGGAACTGTCAAACTATAAAAATCCACATATCCCGCACTTGCATTTATGCAATACTGCTGAACCTCATTCCTTATTGCATTTACATTTGATTCTGATACTTTGCTTTTTAAATCATCAAGATACACTTCCAATTTATCGCACAATTCTTGAATTGATGACTTTCCTCCTCTCAATACACTTTGCTCAGGTTGCATAAAGCGCTCTGTATCCAAATAATCTGCATCTACCAAACAGCTATAAAGCATACGAATTAAATGATGAATATCTTTAGACAAATTACATTTGGATGGCATTCCCAGCGTAATATTAACTTGCTCAATAGAAACATCGGTAGGTATATCATTTTTCAGTATCTCTATTTTATCACCATAATCATACAACCCTCTATGATGCCCCATAAGGATATTATCCATTAATTGATAATATGGAGTATTATTAAAAAGTTGCTTTGCCACAAGTGCTCCTACATAAGCATGTTTATAGTCGCCTTCCACCTTAATATCAGAATCATACCCACTCTCTTTTTTTATATGTTGTTGAAATGCCTTTTGTTCTTTTCCTTTATCATGCAATAAACCTAACACCTTACCCCATTCCGCCATACCAAACTCCCCAGCAAATCTAGACGCCAACAAAGCAACACCGTTTTGATGATCAGTATTTGACTGAAACAGCCAACTTTTAGCATCATCATCATATTTTAAATGCGATATATAATCAACTTTTTGCATATCTTTTAATTCAGATTATGTACCCTTACAAATATACCAATTTTAGCAACTCCGCACAAAGGTAAAATCCCGGCTTGACAACTTTTGTCAAAGAACAAAAAAAAGCACCCTTTTTGAGGGTGCTCAGTTAAAATTTCCGGTAAAATCCTACAACCATTTTGCCATCTGGTCGGCAAGTTCCTTGGCTTTCTCGCCGGCAACGGCTGCGAAGTTTTCGGTTTTGTCGGCGAAGATGATTCCGCGGGAAGAGTTTACCAAAAGGCCGCAGTGTGAGTTGAGGCCGTATTTGGCTACCTCGTCAACTGTACCGCCCTGGGCTCCTACGCCAGGAACAAGGAAGAAGTTGTCGGGACAATACTGGCGGATCTCCGCAAGTTTCTCTGGACGGGTTGCTCCCACTACAAACATGATGTCCTCCTGGCTTCCCCAGCTCATTGTAGTTTTGATTACCTTCTCGTACAAAGGCATCTCCCCTACAGAAAGCATCTCAAAGTCGTTTGCACTTGCGTTTGAGGTTAGTGCCAATACTACAGACCATTTGCCTTTGTAATCAAGGAATGGCTGAACCGAATCCTTACCCATGTAAGGTGCAAGGGTTACGGCGTCGCATGGCATGCTCTCAAAGAAGCATTTTGCATAGCGTTTTGCAGTGTTTCCAATATCACCGCGTTTTGCATCTGCAATGATGAGGATCTCAGGGTATTTCTCTTTAATGTACTTCACTGTCATCTCCAACTGTTTCCATCCCTCAAGTCCCTCAGCCTCATAGAAGGCTGTGTTTGGCTTGTATGCTACAGTGTAAGGTGCAGTTGCATCTATGATTGCCTTGTTGAACTCAAAGATTGGGTTCTCAACTCCTTTAAGGCACTCCGGGAAAAGGGTTGGATCTGAGTCCAGTCCTACGCACAAGAATGATTTCTTGGCTTTAATCTGTTCGTATAGTTCTGTGTATGTCATAATTCTAATAGTATTTGTAGAACAGTGCAATTGATTCCATTCCTTTGCGGAACTGGCTCAACAGGTAACTCTCGTTTGGAGAGTGGATGGTATCCCTCTCAAGGCCAAAGCCCATAAGCAACGGATTTACATTAAGGATCTTCTGCAGGTCTGCAAGGATTGGAATGCTTCCGCCGCCACGGCTCGGTACAGGCTCAATTCCGTAAACCTCCTCAACAGCCTTTGCTGCAGCCTTGTAGGCTGGAGATGAAATAGGCATAAGGAATCCGTTACCACCGTGATGAGGGGTAACTTTTACCTTAACTGTCTTAGGGGCAATCTTGTAGAAGTGTTTCTCAAACTTCTCGGCTATCTCCTCGCAATCCTGGTTAGGGACAAGTCTCATTGAGATCTTTGCGTGGGCAACTGAAGGGAGTACGGTTTTTGCACCCTCTCCGGTGTAGCCACCCCAGATACCGTTAACGTCAAGGCAAGGACGGATACCGGTTCTCTCAAGTGTAGAGTAACCCTCCTCTCCCTTAACCTCATCAATATCCAATGACTTCTTGTACTCATCCATATCAAACGGAGCACGTGCGAACATTGCACGGTCCTCTGCCGAAAGCTCAACAACGTTGTCATAGAAGCCCTCAACTGTAATATGGCCCTGGGCATCAATCAAAGAGTCAATCATTGTACAAAGTGCATTGATAGGGTTGTGTACCGCTCCGCCGTAGTGGCCGCTGTGAAGGTCCTTGTTAGGGCCGGTAACCTCAACCTCAAGGTAAGCCAAACCTCTCATACCGCAGTTGATGCTTGGAACCTTCTCAGAGATCATTGTAGTATCTGAAACAAGGATAACATCACAGGCAAGCATCTCCTTGTGCTCTGTAGCCCAAGCTGCAAGTGAAGGTGAACCAATCTCCTCCTCTCCCTCAAGGATGAATTTTATATTGTGGCGAAGTTTTCCCTCCTTTACAAGGTACTCAAACGCCTTAACGTGCATGAACAGCTGCCCCTTGTCGTCATTTGCACCGCGCGCATAAATTGCACCGTCACGGATCTCAGGCTCAAAAGGCTGTGATTTCCAAAGGTTGATTGGATCTACAGGCTGCACATCATAGTGGCCGTAAACCAAAACTGTAGGAAGTGCAGGATCCACTTTCTTCTCGCCGAAAACTACCGGATGGCCCGCAGTCTCATAAACTGCAGCGCTGTCCGCACCGGCTGCCAGGAGCAACTCCACCAACTTGTTTGCACAAGTTACCATATCACCTTTATTTGCCTCCAGGGAACTGATGCTCGGGATTCTCAGAATCTCAAACAGCTCCTCCAGGAACCTCTTCTCATTTTTCTGTATGTACTCTTTCATGTGTATAATGTTTTTAATTGTTTCTTTCATTTGTCGGGAAGACTATGCTCCCTGCACCATTGCGCCGGTGAATTTGGCCACCTTCTCCTTGGCATACGGCAAGGTAATCTCCAATGTCTTCTTTCTTCCCGACGGAGCCTCATACATGGCATCCAGCAGAATTGCCTCGCAGATGGAACGTAACCCCCTGGCACCGAGGCTGTACTCCACCGCAGTATCCACTATGAACTCAAGCACCTCATCTGCAATTGTAAGTTTGATGCCATCAAGTTCAAACAACCTTGTATACTGTTTTACCAAAGCATTCTTGGGCTTGGTAAGGATATCCAGCAAAGCCTCCTTTCCAAGAGGATGGAGATATGTAAGCACCGGTAGACGGCCGATAATCTCAGGGATAAGTCCGTAAGACTTCAAATCCTGTGGAGCCACGTATTTGAGGAGATCTTTCTTGTCTATTGAAGCGGTCTTCTTCTGGGCACCGTAACCTACTACCTGTGTATTGAGTCTTTGGGCAATCTTCCTCTCAATTCCCTCAAATGCACCTCCGCAGATGAAAAGGATATTGGTTGTATCTACTGCAATCATCCTCTGCTCAGGATGCTTCCTGCCACCTTGAGGCGGAACATTCACCACATTGCCCTCAAGGAGTTTCAGCATTGCCTGCTGCACACCCTCTCCTGAAACGTCGCGGGTAATTGAAGGGTTGTCGCTCTTGCGGGCAATCTTGTCAATCTCATCAATGAACACAATACCGCGCTGCGCCTTCTCAACATCATAATCACAATCCATCAGCAGACGGGTAAGGATACTCTCAACATCTTCCCCGACATATCCTGCCTCAGTAAGCACTGTGGCATCCACAATTGCAAACGGCACATTAAGCATCTTTGCAATGCTCTTTGCAAGGAGGGTCTTTCCGGTACCGGTAGGTCCCACAAGGAGGATATTTGATTTCTCAAGGTCAAGGTCATCATCCCCATCTTTCTTTACACCTTTCTTGTCAATCTGGTGCATCACCCTCTTATAGTGGTTGTACACAGCAACAGAAAGGAATTTCTTTGCCTCCTCCTGACCAATCACATAATTGTCGAGAAATTCTGTAATCTCCTTTGGTTTGAGCAGTTTCATCTCACCGCTCTTTGCCTTTGCCTGCTGGGCAAACTGCTCCTTGAAGAAGTCATTTGCCTGCTGTGCACACTCGTTGCAGATGAAACCGTAGTTTCCTGCTACAAGCATCTTCACCTCATTTCCTCCACGTCCGCAGATACAGCAGAATTCGTCGGGATTATAACCTTTATTTTTGCTCATTGTTCCTGTTTGCCTTAGTTAGAATCTCATCAATCATACCATACTCCAACGCCTCCTTGGCTGTCATCCAGTAGTCGCGGTCTGCATCCTTGTGGATCTGTTTCACGCTCTTGCCCGAGTGCTCCGAGATAATCTCATAAAGCTCCTGTTTTAGCTTGATGATCTCCCTTGCGGTAATCTCAATGTCCGATGCCTGGCCCTCTGCCCCGCCCATAGGCTGGTGGATCATCACACGGCTGTGCGGAAGGGCGCTTCTCTTCCCTTTGGCACCTGCAGTAAGGAGTACGGAGGCCATTGAGGCAGCCATTCCGGTACAGATTGTAGCAACATCCGAGTTTACAAGCTGCATTGTGTCATAGATGCCCAAGCCGGCATAAACGCTTCCGCCAGGGGAGTTTATGTAAAGCTGGATATCCGATGTTGAATCTGTTGAATCAAGGAACAGCAGCTGTGCCTGTATGATGTTTGCAACGTCATCGGTTACAGGACATCCAAGGAAAATGATGCGGTCCATCATAAGACGTGAGAACACATCCATTACTGCCACATTCATCTGCCTCTCCTCAATGATTGTAGGATTTATATATGCATTTGAAGGTACCGCCGCAACAGCCTGCGGAACCCTGTATAAACTGTTCATCTTCTGGAATCTGTCCAAAGCCAACGAACTGATTCCCATATGCCCTCTGGCAAATTTCTCAAACTCTGTCATATCTGTTGTTTTGTTTTTCTGCTCTAATATACACCCAAATTCGGGAATTCTTACAAAAATAATAAATTACCTGCGAAATATAAATTAAAAAATCCCCATTGTCCACACAGAGGGATGCCGTTTGTGGACTAACCATACGTTGGCGAGGCTTTTGTCCACACAAAGGGTGCCATTTGTGGACAAACCATGCGTTGGCACCAGAGGTAAAAAAATAGGGCAACCCGCCGGGTTGCCCTATCTGTTTCTATCGGGAAGATATTAGTTGTTCATTGCCTGAAGGTCCTCGATTGAGATAGCTTTCTCCTCCAAAGTAACTACGCTCTTAACATAGCCGATAACTTTGTCCTGCTCAGTTTTCTCAACGATTCTTCTGCCCTCTTTCTCGTT
>JAFOER010000057.1 GCA_017380095.1 Bacteroidales bacterium | reverse complement strand
GTCCCAACCACCCTCTCTCCAATCTCTACGCTCAACTTGGAGATTGTACCGGTCATTGGGGAGTAGATGCTGGTCTTTGCCAGGTTTTCCTTTGCCTCTTTAAGGGAAGCCTCTGCACTCAATACATTGTACTGGGCTGCAGTAAGCTGGCTTTTGGCAATTTCGAACTCCGCAGATGCCTTTTCAAAGTCTGAAGATGATATTGTACCCTTTTCATACAGTGACCTGTTGCGTTTGTAGTTGAGTTCGCTCTGGATAAACTGTGCCTGCTGCTGGGCATATTGTGCCTTTATGGCATTGAGGGATGCCTCTGCACGGTCTCTGGCTGAGATGTAGAGGTCTGGCTTTATCTGCAGGATAAGGTCTCCTTTCTTAACTGCATCACCCTCCTCAAAATTCAATTTTATTATCTCTCCAGACACATCCGGACTGATTTTCACTTCAGTCACAGGCTGTATCTTTCCGTTTGCAGGGATTGTCTCCTCAATGGTTCCCGGTACCGGAGATTGAAGGATCACCTCAATCCCTTCAGTACCATTATTCTTCCCCACAGCAATAAGTGCTGCAATAAGTGCCGCTGCTGCAAGAAGTATGTATTTCCTTTTTCCGTTCTTCTTTCCCCTTTTCTAAAGTGTAAGAGGTACAAGCTTGTAGTAGTCCAAAATCTTCTGCTGGAATATGTACTGGTATTTGCATTGCAGATATTCAGATTCTGCCTTCAGAAGATTGTTCTTTGCAGTAGTATAGTCTGTTCCATTTAACATTCCAAGGTTGAATTTTTCGCTTGTATGGGTGAAAGCCTCTGCTGCTGCATCCTTGCTGGCCTGTGCAGCCTTGAGCTTTTCATAACTGCCCAAAACCTCGTTGTATGCAAGCCTGATCTGCTTTTCAAGTTCCTGAATGGCCATTTCCACCCCTATGCTGCTCTTCTGCACATTGGCTCTGGCATTTTTTACAGCGGTGCTGTTGCGCCAGTTGTTGAATATTGGGATGCTCAAGCTCAATCCTACTGACGGGTTGCGGTTGTTGTTGAACTGGGTGAAGAATGCAGCATCCTGACTGTCGCTGTAATACGTGCCGTATCCCGCGCTTACCGACAAAGTGGGGAGTGCAGCACCTTTCTGTATTTTCAGCAGAATGCTGTTCTGCTCGTGGACCAGCTGTGCCTTGCCTACAGAAGGGAGCACCTGAGCCGCCTTGTGTACGATGGCGTCAATATCCATATCTGCTGTTGGGGCAATCATATTCTCCAATGTAGCAGGAACTTCAACATCAAAGCCTTCCGGCCTGGCCATTCCAAGCAGATGTGCCAGTTCAAGCATGGCTGTACTGCTGCTGTTGCGGGCAGTTGCCAGCTGTACGTTTTCATTGGCCAGCTGTGACTTCACCTCCAGCAGAGAGCTGTATGGCTGCTCTCCGGCCTCTACAAGTGCCTCTGTCCTCTTTACCTGCTCTGCCGCTGCCAGGCAGCTGCGTTCTGCCGTTGCTTCAATCTCTTTGGCAAGGAGAACCTGCAGGTAGCCTTTTGCTACGGCAATGGCTATGTCATCCTTAAGGGCCTCAATGCCGGCCTGTGCAATCTGCAGCTGCTTTACATTGCTTCTTACAGTATTTTGCCTGCGGAATCC
>JAFOER010000056.1 GCA_017380095.1 Bacteroidales bacterium | reverse complement strand
TTCAATGGAAACGGGAAATTCATAGATGCCGGTGTCATAAACGGCAAGGTGTTCTTCTGTACGGCCGGTGTGGGTTTTGATGCAGTGGTGGGTGACAGCTTCAACAAGTCGGGATCAAGAGGGCTCATAACTTATGTTGAGTACTGTGCCAGGGAGTATGTAAAATACCGTCCGGAGCATTATGAGATATCTTTGGATGGGAGGACATTCAGGAAGAAGGCTTTTCTTATAACATTTGCCAACAGTTCACAGTGGGGAAACAATGTGATCATTGCTCCTGATGCCAATATATCTGACGGAATGGTGGATGTTGTGGTGTGGAAGGCTGCACCAAAGGTTACAATGCCTATCCTTACTGCCGAACTTTTCTTAAAGACACTCAAATATTCTGAATATGTGGAAATATACAGATGCAAGGAACTCACAATAAAGAGGGAGAAAGACGGCCTTGTGCAGTTTGACGGGGAGAGTGTGATGATGGGAAGCGAGCTTGCAATGTCTGTCATGAACGGGGCTGTTGAGGTGATTGTTCCGCAGGGATGGAAGCCTGTTCCCCAGATTAAGGATCTCCTTCCGCAGGCCTGGAGGGATCTGCTGCCCCAGCAATTGAAGGATATTGTGCCCAAGCTTAAGGATATAGTGAAATAAATTGGCAAGTGACAATAAAAATCATTATATTTGTTTCCATTCTTGGATTAATAGATAAATAACTAAATATACTTTTATATGATAATTCTTGTTTTGAATTGCGGAAGTTCTTCATTGAAGTACCAAGTGCTTGACATGAAGAACGAGAACGAGTATGCCCTATTGGCAAAAGGTCTTGTAGAGAGAATCGGCCTTGAGATGGGTGAGATTACCCACAGACCTGCTGATAAGGACAAATATGTAATCAGCAAACCTATTCCAGACCATACTGAGGGTATCAAGAGCGTTCTTGACCTTTTGGTAGATGCTGAGCAGGGCGTTTTGAAATCATTGGGCGAGATCAACGCTGTAGGCCATAGAGTGGCTCACGGTGGTGACCTTTTCAGTTCAAGTGCAGTTATCCACAGCGAGGTTATTGAGGGTATCCAGAAGTGCTGCGAGCTTGCTCCTCTTCATAACCCTGCAAACCTTTTGGGTATCATGGCTGTACGTTCACTTATGCCTGAGATTCCACAGGTTGCTGTGTTTGACACATCATTCCACCAGACAATGCCTGAGCATGCATACATGTACGCAATTCCTTACGAGTACTATGTAAGGGACAAAGTGAGAAGATACGGTTTCCACGGTACCAGCCACAAGTTTGTTGCCGAGAAATCAGCTAAATTGGCAGGATTGGATTTCAACAACTCAAAAATCATCACTTGCCACTTGGGTAACGGCGGTTCAGTAACTGCTGTATGCAACGGTAAATCAGTAGATACTTCTATGGGATTCACCCCTGTTGAGGGTGTTGTAATGGGTACACGTTGCGGTGATGTTGATGCAGGTATCGTAACATTCCTTCAGAGCAAATATGACCTTGACGTTAAAGGCGTGAACGATGTCCTTAACAAGAAGAGCGGTTTCCTTGGCGTTTCAGGCGTTTCTTCAGATGCACGTGATATTGAGGCTGCTGCAAAAGAGGGTAACCACAGGGCACAGCTTGCTATGGAGATGTTCAGATACCGCGTGAAGAAATTCATTGGTGCATATGCTGCTGCAATGAACGGTGTTGACATGATCGTATTTACCGGTGGTATTGGCGAGAACGACATCAGCGTAAGGGAGGATGTTTGTACAGGATGTTCATTCCTTGGCATTGACTTTGACTCTGAGGCAAACAATGTAAGGGGTGAGGACAGAATCATTACCAAACCTGGTTCAAAAGTTATTGTAACTACAGTTACAACAAATGAGGAGCTTGTAATAGCTCAGGATACAATGAGACTAACAACAAAATAAAACTTATACATTATGATTACAAATTTCGACCAGATGTTTGAGCAGTTGCGCTCAAAACCAAAAAAAAGACTTGTAGCTGCTTGGGGTGTTGATGACCATACAATCAGCGCAGTTTATATGGCTGTTGAGGCAGGTATCGTTGAGGGTATCCTTGTAGGTGATGAGGAGATGATCAAGAAGGTATGCGCAGAGAACAACTACGATATCACCAAACTTACTGTTGTAAACAACAACAATGAGCTTAAGTCAATTTCTCAGGCTGTTGATATGGTTAACGCAGGTGAGGCAGATATCCTTATGAAAGGTCTTTGCTCAACTGACAAATATATGAGAGGCATCCTTAACAAGGAGAAAGGCCTTCTTCCTCCAAAAGCTGTATTGAGCCACGTTTGTGTAGTTCAGAATCCTGGTTACCACAAACTTTTGGTAATTTCCGACATCGCAGTTATCCCTGCACCGGATTTGAAACAGAAACAGGCTATGATCGGTTATGTTGCAAACACTGCAAGAGCTCTTGGCGTAGAGAAACCAAAAGTTGCAATGATTACTGCAACTGAGCAGATGCTTCCTGGTATGCCTGCTTGCGTTGAGGCTGCAATGCTTGCAAAAATGTCTGACAGAGGCCAGATTGCAGGTTGCGTAGTTGACGGTCCTTTGGCTTTGGACGTTGCATTGTGCAAAGAGGCTGCTGAGATCAAGAAACTTAAGAGCGAGGTTGCAGGTGATGCAGACTGCTGTGTATTCCCTAGCATTGAGGCTGCAAACGTATTCTACAAATTTGCAGGCCACTTCTGCCCAGGCGTTAAAATGGCAGCTATGGTTGCTGGTGCAAAAGCTCCATGCGTACTTTCAAGCCGTGCAGACAGCACTGAGACAAAACTTAATTCAATTGCTTTGGCAGCTCTTACTGCAAAATAACAAACTATGGGTAAACTTATATTGGCAATAAATCCGGGCTCTACATCTACCAAGATCTCGGTTTATGAAGATACACAGGAGGTATTTACAAAAACTTTGCGCCATTCAAATGAGGAGCTTGCTCCTTACAAGAATGTGATTGACCAGCTTGATTTCAGAAAAGAGACAATCAAGGCTGCACTTGCAGAGAACAACATAGACCTTAAATCCCTTGCAATCATTGTTGGAAGGGGCGGTCTTGTAAAACCTATTCCAAGCGGCGTGTATGAGGTAAACCAGGCTATGATTGAGGATATCAAATCTGGCAGGAACGGTGAGCATGCAAGCAACTTGGGCGCTATCATTGCAAACGAGCTTGTTAAGGAGGTAGGTGGTATCAAAGCCCTTATCGCAGATCCTGTAGTGGTTGACGAGCTTGAGCCTGTAGCAAGAATTTCAGGCCATGCAGCATTCCCAAGGGTATCAATTTTCCACGCACTTAACCAGAAGGCTATTGCAAAACTGTATGCAAAGAACAATGGCAAGAACTATGCAGACCTTAACATCATTGTTGCCCACTTGGGCGGTGGAGTTTCTGTAGGAATCCACAGCAAAGGCAGGGTAATTGATGTAAATGATGCATTGAGAGGTGAGGGCCCTTTCTCTCCAGAGAGATCCGGCGGTCTTCCTGCAGCAGCTGTTGTTGATGCTTGTTTCAGCGGCAAATACACCGAGAAACAGATAAGAAAGATGATTTCAGGCGAGGGCGGTATCGTATCATTGCTTGGAACAAACTCTTTCATGGATGTTGAGAACAGGGTAAATGCAGGTGATCCTGAGGCTATCCTTGTAAACGAGGCATTCGCATATCAGTTGGCTAAGGAGATTGGTGCAATGGCAACTGTTGTAAACGGTAAGGTTGATGCCATTATCATTACTGGCGGTATTGCATACAATAAAGGCCTTATGGAGCTGGTTAAAGGTAAAGTTGAGTTCATTGCCCCTGTATCCGTATATCCTGGTGAGGATGAGATGGGTGCTTTGGCTGGCAACGGACTTGCTGTCCTTAACGGTACTGAAGAAGTAAAAGTTTACTAATTTGGCCAACGTTTACGATATTACAATAATAGGAGGGGGAGCAGCCGGCTTGTTTGCGGCTGCAACCCTTTCTTCTTATATAAAGGAGGGGAATTCCCTCAATGTGCTTCTGCTTGAAAAGATGCACAGGTGCGGCCTTAAAATAGGCATTACAGGCAAAGGACGGTGCAATCTTACCAATACCAAGCCCTGGAACGAGTTTTCAACCCATATCCACCCAAAGAACATATTCCTCAAGAACTCATTCTATGCAATGGGCAATACGGGGGTAATGGAGTTTTTTGAGGGTATAGGTCTGCCTCTTGTTGTAGAAAGGGGAGACAGGGTATTCCCTCAGAGCATGAAGGCGCTGGATGTGGTTGCAGCCCTTGAGAGGCACATAACCACAGGAGGCATAGAGATAAGGAAAAACACCCCTGTAACAAAAGTGGAGCATCTTCCCGACAATTTCATCATAGAAACGGAATCCGGAGCAAAAGTGCACTCCAGGGCAGTCATTGTTGCCACTGGAGGGATGTCTTACCCAACCACAGGATCGTCGGGAGACGGATATGCATTTGCAAAGGGGCTGGGGCATAAGATAACCCCGTGCTTCCCGTCGCTTACTGCGCTCAAGCCAAAGAACTACAGGGAGGAATACCACGGCATCTCCCTTAAGAATGTATCTGTACAGCTGGTTGTAAACGGTGATGTTGTACAGGAAGAGTTTGGAGACCTTGATTTTACCAACGGTGGAATAGAGGGGCCAATAGGGTTTAAAGTGAGCAGAAAGGGTGTACACAGCATAATAAACGGCCAGAAAGTTGAACTGAGGCTCGACATGAAACCGGCAGTCTCCCTAAAACAGCTGCAGGAGAGGATAGCAAGGGAGGCAAAAGAGGTTAAGGGAGACCAGTTGAAAGGGGTATTGCCAAAACTTCTTCCGGCCAGACTTGTTAAAATTTTCCTTCAGGAGAACAAGGGGGTCTCTTTGGCCAATCTGCACCAGGCACTCAAGTGCTGGAGTTTCCCCATCACAGGTTATGTGGGGTATGAAAGGTGTGTGGTTACAGCGGGTGGAGTGTCATTGCAGGAGGTTTCCCAGAAGACAATGGAATCCAAGCTTGTAAAAGGGCTTTTCTTTGCAGGGGAACTGCTTGACCTTGACGGAGATACCGGAGGCTACAACCTGCAGATAGCATTCTCTACCGGAGCAATGGCGGCAAGAAGTGCCATAACCGGAATTACCAGATAATATTTATTTCCCTGTTGCCTGAAGTGAAGGTTGCGGTTCCTTGGGGTACCATTACCTTTTCTGCAGTCTCAATGGCTATAATGTCCCCGGTCCTCAAGGATATTCTTCCCGATATCTTCTCAAAAGCATTGTTTATTGCCTCAATATCCTCAGCAGAGGCATCCGCTGCTGCATATTCATCTGTGATGAAAGTTGTGGAATCCAATGAATTGGAGAGCCACCAGCTTTCGGGAGAACCGTCCTCTACAGATGGTGCGGAGAAATGGACACCCTTGCCCATTACAGAATAGTATCTCTGTGCAAATTTTGCGGCAATACATTTGCCGGCCTTTGCGGCTTTGGCATATATGAATACAGAAGCAGCAAGTTCTGTTACCCCGTCCGGACAGAAATAGTCGTTGCTATCCCTGTTAAGAGATGTGTCCGGCCTGGCATAAAAGCCCTTGCTGCTGTATGGTATTGTAAAAATATTCAACTCTTAAACGTTTTTTAAGGAGGAAAGTTTACCTCATTTTAAGTTTGATTTCGGTAATTACCTTCTTTGTATCCAAAGTGAAATCACCGTTCATCATCCAGGAATAGTAGCTTGGCTCAGATACAAAAACCTCCTCTACCGGTTTCCCCTTGTGCTTTCCGAAATTGAAAACTGGAACATCCTTGTCATTGAGGGCTATCCTTCCTGCGTAATCTGCGAGTTTTGTCTTGGTTGAGAATTCTGCAAGCATCTTCACATCATTCTGCAGGGTATCCGGATATCTGTCAAGCTGCCCTTTCAAAATCTCATAAGTGGCCAAAGTATCGGCCTCTGCAGAGTGGGCGTTCTCCAGATCCTTCTGGCAGTAGAACTTGTATGCTGCCGAGAGGGTCCTCTGCTCCATCTTGTGGAATATGTTCTGTACATCTACAAGGTGGCGCTTGCGGAAATCAAAATCCACACCAGCCCTCAAAAACTCCTCTGCAAGGAGGGGAATGTCGAACTTTATTGAGTTGTATCCTGCAAAATCGCATCCTTCCATCCATTTGGCAAGGCTTTTTGCTATCTCCTTGAATGTAGGGCAATCCTTTACATCCTCATTGGAGATGCCGTGAACGGCCTGGGCCTCTGCCGAGATGG
This sequence comes from Bacteroidales bacterium, assembly GCA_017380095.1. Lineage (GTDB taxonomy): Bacteria > Bacteroidota > Bacteroidia > Bacteroidales > UBA932 > Egerieousia. The sequence goes on along the minus strand of JAFOER010000056.1, from coordinate 11,318 downwards.
GTATTGTAGGGTTGATTCTCCTTGTCTTTATCTCCTCGTCGCCGTTGGGCATCACCTTAACTGCACAGATCTCCACAATGCGGTCTGTTGCCACGTTAAGGCCTGTACTCTCAATATCAAAGAATACTATAGGGTTTTTAAGATTAAGTTGCATGGCTGGCTAGTAATTGATTCTCATTGGCATTAGCAGTGCGCAAATCTCCTCATCAGGCTCTGTCTGTACGGCAGGCTGGATAAGGGCTGCCCTGTTTGGATCCGAAAGTTTTATGCAAATCTGGTCATAGCCCAAATTGCCCAGAATTTCAATGAGGAATGTAGATTTGAAACCAATTTCCATAGGTGTTCCCTCGTACTCGCATCCAAGTGTCTCCTGGGCGCTCATTGAGAAATCAAGATCCTGTGCGGAGATTGAAATGCAGTTTGGAGAGAGTTTGTAAACTATCTGGCTTGTAGCCTGGTTGCAGCATACAGCCACACGTTTTGTGGCATTGAGCAGCTCTGCACGGTTTACAGTAATCACATTCTCGTTGTTCTTTGGTATAACGCTCTTGTATGCAGGGTAAGTTCCGTCAACAAGCTTGCAGAATACAAGGAACGAGTTGAACTTGAAATAAGCGCAGTTTGAACTGTCAAATGTTATCTCAACCTCATCTTCCATACATTTGGCAAGGTTTGCCTTTATGATGTTTGCAGGTTTCTTTGGAAGGATGAATGAAGAGGCGGAAGCCGACTTCACATCATGTCTCCTGTAATACACAAGCTTGTGGGCATTTGAAGCCACAAGGGTGGTTGAATCCTCTGCAATGTCAAAGAATATTCCGTTCATTACAGGTCTGAGCTCCTCGTCGCCTGTAGCATAAAGGGTGCTGTTGATACCATCTGCAAGAACCGAGCCCTTTACCTTTATTACAGTTGGGTTTACAAGCTCCTTTAGGGTAGGGTACTCCTGTGCACCCATAAAAGGTATCTGTGCGCTTCCGCTTGCCCATGCAATGGTGGCAATATTCTTCTCATTGTCTGAAGAAAACTCTATAGGCTGGGTTGGAAGCTCTTTCAATGAGTCTGTAAGCAATTTGGCAGGAACTGTAATCTCTCCCCCTTCAATAACCTCGTTGATGGTAAGGATGGTCTTAAGTGTTGTCTCCCCATCCGAGCCGGTAACAGTCAAAGTGTTGCCATCCAATGTGAAAAGGAAATTGTCCAAAATGGGCAGTGAACTCTTGGATGCAATTACTTTCTGAACCGACACCAATCCTTGCAATAAATCTGTACTTGAAACAATAAATCTCATAATCCTGTCGTTAATTTTTAAAGTACAAATATAACAAAATTGTGGTTAGGTTATTGTTTGCTTACCACTATTTTTTGGCCGCATATTTTATCCATGGAAGTGAAGAACCCTTTTATTTCCCCAATCTTTGCTGCATCGTATTTGCCGTTTGAATATTTCCTCTCAATGGTAATGTTAACGTATTTGCCGCTTGCTTTTGCGGTGAATTTTATGCTGCCCAGGCAACATGAGGCCGCAGTATCTTTTGGAATACCTTCAATGACATATCCCTGTGGCAGTTCCAGTTGGATTTTCTGTACCCATGTATGTCCATTACGTACTTCTATGTCAAGTTCCCGTTCTTTATTGAATTGGGGAGATGACCTCCTGAATATTGAGATTGGAATGAACATCCTGTTACCGCTCCTCGAAATCCAATCCTGGCTCTCCAGGGTATAGGTCAGATGCAGTTGTGGGTGATTTCTCTCTTTTCCAATGCTTTTTATGTTGGAAATTGAACATGAAGGGGCTGCAATTTCCCCCTTTATTATTTCTGTTTGCTTTGCAGGGTCAAGTTTTGTTATCACATGCATGTTTTCGCTGCATTGGTTATGGTATTTCTCATTTACAACAACTTCTGCATTGCCGTTTCCCAATATCCTTATATGTACTTCCGAGTTTATTATATTGGTTGAGTCGGGATAATTGGGAAGAGTCTCTATTGATGCGGTACCATTGGAATACACAACAGCATCGTGTCCTGCTATGCCGTCATGCAGGAATCCGAAAGGAATTTCTGAGTTTGTGCATTCCAGCCACAGGTCCCCTTCGGGGTCCGGTACCTTAAGTATGGCATGGTTTGTCTGGTAGACTGAGGCATGGTCCCTCAATATTTTGGGGTTTTGGGTATTTATCTCCACATAGTTGGATTCTATGCCGCACTCCTTGAGCAATGCTTTAAGGTAGTTTGTAAGGGCTTTGCAGTCTCCAAATCCGTTTTCATATACTTGTGTTGCAGTCATAGGCTGCAGACCGCCAAGTCCCATCTGTATGCTTACGTACCTTGTGGTATGGCCAAGATAATTGTATAATGCCCTTATCTTTTCACGTCTGATACTTATTGTGTCTGTAATTTCATGTACAATTTCTTTCAGTCTGTCGGGTAGAATGTCTCTCTCTGCCATAAGGCCCCACTGCCATTTGCCGTATTCCTCCCAAGAACTCGAGTTCCCCTCAATTTTGTAGAAAAGGAACCTTTCGGGAGTAACGTACATGTGCGGGAGAATGCTCTCCATAGCAGGCATGAATGCATCGTGTTTGTACGGATTCAGATTCTCAAGCCTCCAGATTGTATGCTTTTCCCCTTTTTCCACTCTTGTATGGGGTTTTGTCTCCATATTTACACATTTGTATGACCATGACATTTCCTGTGGGGTAACAAGGTGATATACTGCTTTCTGTACATTGGCGCCATGCATATATGCCGGTGCAAATGATGGCATGGAGATATAACCGTTTGAATAATCTGTCTGGTACTCGAGTTCCACCATGTAGGGGTAGGTGGAGTTGGTCACTTCAAGATAATGGGTTGTGTAATCGTCCGCCAGATTCTCCGACAACTCTGTGGATGAGATATCCTTTTTCCCCAATGTGCGCTTTTTCCCGTTCATGGGTGTTATTGTACATTTGAAACTTTTGAGGGATCGGTTGTTGTCAGTAGTGCAAACGAAATTCGCATATCGGCTCCCGGCACTGTTGAGAACCAATATCCTCTTGTAGTTTATACTGGTCATGGAAGAGATGGAGGTGCACCTTACATAAGTGCTGTCCAACAGTATTGTGGCATTTTGTGCGTGGCATTCCAACTCCAATGTACTTAACACAAGGACAAGAGTATATATTAATATTTTTTTTATCATTGCTGTACCTGTTTTTTCAATACTATCTGTTGTCCCGACAACTCCATAAGTTTTGCAAAGAATGCACTGATTTCTTCATATTCAGATGGTACAAAGATTATTCTTCCAATATTGAATGTGAATGAAACCTGTACTGTATTATTGTTCTGTGCAGTAATGAACCTTGCCTGAAGTCCTCCCTCACATGCGGTAATGGCGGTATTCCCAGGCATTTCCTCCACTGTATATCCGTCGGGAATGGTATATGTGCAGTCTGTCCTTGAAGTCCTTGGGTGGTCAAATTCAATAGGGAGTTTCCTGTCAGGAGCCTTGAAAGGGTTGCTTGAAAACTCAGGAAGGAGAATTGCTTTAAGGTATATGAAATCCCCTGCCGTTGCAGATTCCAGGTCAAACCCGTATGATTCAACTACTTTGGTGTTGCTTTTGTCTATCTTGTAGTCCGATACCGTTTTTTGCATCTGCTTTTCAAGTGACTCTATATATTCCTCCTTAGAGTTGTATCTTGCCAGGCGGTTGTTGGCATTGAATGCATCCATATTGTTGTATTGTATCCTCATATTGATCCTGAATGCCCCGGAAGTATCAATCTTCCCTGCAATGGACCTCCTGGTACTGTTGTGTGTAAGGGCAGTGAGGTCATGGAAAGTATTTGTAAAATCTCCATACAGATGAGCCTTGTCAACCAGCAGGTGTTCAGGAAGGAGGTTGATGTCTGCAAATTCATTTGTGCCGTCGAGATAACAGATTTTTCCGTCAGACATCTTTACTTGGAGTATGAAGCAATTGATACCCTCAAGAGTGGCTCGGAATCTGATTCTGTTCAGATATCTTGGATTCAGCAGCATTGGAGTTGCCACAAACCCTGCATCCTCAAGCATTGCCCTGAGGATAAAGTTTATATCTGCAGAATTGCCTTCTCCTTTGTCCAAGGCACTTTTTGGAGAATTTGTCAAAAGGGCAATTTTCTTGTTCCATTTTATTCTGCTCTTCAAAAGTTGCAGTATTTTCCTTATTTTCTCTTCATCAGATGCATCTGCTGCATACAATCCTGCCATCTCCTTCCTCAGAGGGTTGTCCATCTTCATATGGGTTCCAAATCTGGATTCTTTAAGGTTTTCGCATACAGTCTTCCAGTCGGATGAGATTTTCTGTACAAGTTGTCCCGGGAATCTGTATTCATCAAGTTCCAGGGAGAGTTTGCTTATATATTCCTTGTAGTTCCATACATAAGGTTCATTCTTGAGGGCAGGTACATCGGCCGCAATGCCGGTGACAATGTTCTCTTCAAATGTAAGGGGATAACCTGCAATGTATGCTGTCTTGGATTGTGAACCTTTTTGAATATCAACATGCTGATATCCTGAAACCATAATATTGAATTTGAAGTATTCCGGAATATAGTAACTGACTCTGGAGTATATGGTTGGGATATCATGCTGGAATTCGTGGGAAGGGATGTTGAAGATAAGATCATCTCTTACGGTGTACCTGTATTCAATTATTGAGCCTGCCTTTATGTTAGGAATGGAGAATTTGACCAATGTCATGTTATCTGATACCTTTTCCCTGAATATCATTTGTTTCTTTACAGGAGACTTTACAGTTTTGCCGTTCTCCATATTGAATGAGCATGCTTCCACCTTCTCCAGAATGCAAGTGGAGTTGTCGGGTCTGTATAGAGATATCTCAACATCTCCATAAGATGCTCCTTCCTTTTCAAGTACTTTTATTTTTCGGGTGATGGTGCGGTTCTGGAACAGATTTCCCTGCTGGTTTATTTCGTAATAAACAACCATCTCTTCGTACAGTATTACCGCTGGTGCTGTAGTGTCTTTGGAATATGAGTTCATTGAAAACTCTTCCTGAGTCGGTTTCCCGAACTGGAAACTGTTGTTTTTGTCTTGTGAAAATGCTCTTGTAAAAAGGCAAAGAGCAAACATGAGTAGTGCTAAGTTTTTCATAAGGCAAATGAATTATGGTTTTTGCTAAGATAATGAAATAATTTCAAAAATTAAAATAATTTAAAACAAATATATTTTATTTTGGAAAAATTCTTTTGGCATATATTTTGATTTGTACAGGATGTTGAGAAAAATTTTGAGTATGAAAAGAAATCTGACAATTTTGGTTTTATCGGTGGTGCTCAGTACAGTTGCTGCCGTTCTTGTTACAAATTATATTTATGGAAGAGGAGAGGGGTATTTCTATTCATCATCTTCTGAAGAGGAGCCTCAGGTAAGGAGAATTGCCTTTGAGCCTCAGAATTTCCCCGATTTTACCTATGCTGCTGAGAATTGTGTGGATGCGGTTGTGTTTGTAAAGGTGGTAAAGAGGGAGAAAAACCGTGAAGCATCCATCCTGGAGCACTTTTTCGGTTACGGAAACCCTTATTCAATGCCGAGGGAGAGCGTCAACTCCGGTTCAGGTGTAATCATTTCTCCCGACGGTTATATAGTAACCAACAACCACGTTGTGGCCAACGGTGAGCAGATAGAGATTACCCTTAACGACAACAAGACCTACAAGGCAAAGCTTGTGGGGGCTGATGCCGCTACAGATGTGGCCCTTCTGAAGGTTGAGGCTGAGGGGTTGCCAGTGATCCCATTCGGAGATTCTGACGCATTGCGTCTTGGAGAGTGGGTGCTTGCCATAGGTAGCCCGTTCAACTTGAGGAGCACCATCACTGCGGGTATTGTAAGTGCCAAAGGACGTTCTCTTCCCGACATGAGAGGGGAGTTCAAGATAGAGTCATTCATCCAGACAGATGCTGCGGTGAATCCGGGCAACAGCGGTGGCGCATTGGTGAACACAAATGGTGAACTTGTCGGGATAAATACCGCAATTGCTTCAAATACAGGTTCGTATACGGGGTACTCTTTTGCTGTGCCGGTGACTATTGTAAAGAAGGTTGTTGAAGATATAAAGGAGTTTGGAAGTGTGCAGAGGGCGGTATTGGGCATTTCAATGACTGAACTTACCCAGGAGCTTGCTTCACGTGCGGGTATGGAGGGGAATTTCAGCGGAGTGTACATTGCTGAAGCCAATGTTGCAGGTGCTGCATATAAGGCCGGTGTGAGGGATGGAGATATCCTGGTGGCAATCAACGGCAAGAAGATGAAGAATCCGTCTGAGGTGCAGGCTGCAATCAACGGTTTCAAGCCAGGTGATGTGGTGGAGCTTCTTGTATACAGGGACAACAGGGAGACTGTTCTTTCTGCAACTTTGCAGGGGGCGGAGAATGCAATGGCGCTTGTAGATGGAGGCAAGGTGCAGTTTATGGGTGCCACTTTGGCAGATGCTGAGAATGAGACCCTGCGCAAGTTGGGTTTGAGGGCCGGCGTGGAGGTGAAGGAGCTTGAAAATGGCAAATTCAAGGATGCGGGCATATCCAAGGGATTGATTATAACCCATATCAACCAGACTCCGGTGGCCAATGTGAAGGAGGCTGTGGAACTGATGAAAAATGCCAGGAGGGGATTCCTCGTGGAGGGTGTATATACCAACGGAAAAGTATATTATTATGGAGTGGGTGTATAATTAAAAAAAATTTCTTACTTTTGCGTGTTTTAAAATATCCGCATGAGACAGTTAAAGATTACCAAATCAATTACAAACAGAGAGAGTGCATCTCTGGACAAATATCTACAGGAGATAGGTAGAGAGGAACTGATTACAGTTGAGGAAGAGGTTGAGTTGGCCCAAAGGATCAAAAAGGGCGACCAGGAGGCTTTGGAGAAGCTTACCAGGGCAAACTTGAGGGTTGTGGTTTCAGTTGCAAAACAGTACCAGAACCAGGGATTGAGCCTTCCGGACCTCATTAACGAGGGTAACCTTGGCCTTATTAAGGCTGCAGAGAAGTTTGACGAGACCAGAGGTTTCAAATTCATCTCTTATGCTGTATGGTGGATCAGACAGTCAATCCTTCAGGCTTTGGCTGAGCAGTCGAGAATTGTACGCCTTCCTTTGAACCAGGTGGGTTCATTGAACAAGATAAACAAGGCGCTCCAGAAGTTTGAGCAGGAGAACGAGCGTATGCCTTCACCAGAGGAACTTGCAGATATACTTGAGATCCCAAGGGAGAAGATTGCAGATACCTTGAGGGTTTCAGGCAGACACGTATCTGTGGATGCTCCGTTTGTGGACGGTGAGGACAACAGCCTTTTGGACGTGCTTGTAAACTCCGATTCTCCAAATGCGGATAGGGGACTTGTAAACGAGTCTTTGAACAAGGAGATTGAGAGAGCCCTTTCAACCCTTACAGAGAGGGAGAGGGATATAGTAAAATATTTCTTCGGCATTGGCGCCCAGGAGATGACCCTTGAGGAGATAGGCGAGTACTTCGGCCTTACAAGGGAAAGGGTACGCCAGATTAAGGAGAAGGCAATCAGAAGACTTAGACACAGTGCAAGAAGCAAACTGCTCAAGAGTTATCTTGGGTAGTTTGCCCTTTCTTTTTAAAAAAGATCATCTAATATTTAATACTATTCCACATTTATGAAAAAATGTTTGTTATCTCTACTTTCTGCAGGGGTAATGGTTGCGTCGTGTTCACAACCCCAGCAGGAGAATCCACTATTGGCAGAGTGGAATACCCCTTATGGAATTCCTCCATTTGAGCAGGTACAGCCGGAGCATTATATTCCTGCATTCAAGGCGGCTATGGCTGCAGAGCTTGCAGAGATTGATGCTATTGTAAACAACACTGAGGAGCCTACATTTGAGAATACAATTGAGGCATACGCAAATACAGGCGAGCTGCTTTCAAATGTATCGGCTGTGTTCAGCAGTGCAAATGGCGTAAAATCGTCACCTGAGCTGCAGGCTATTGCAAAGGAGCTTTCACCGCTTCAGAGTGCACACTACAGCTCTATCAGCCTCAACGAGAAACTTTTCCAGAGAATCAAGGCTGTATACGAGAAAAGAAACGAAATGGGCTTGAACCCTCAGCAGCTTAGAGCTGTAGAGGAGATCTACAAAGGCTTTGAGAGAGGTGGTGCAAACCTTCCTGCAGAGAAAAAAGAGGAGTTGAAGCAGATTAGCGCAGAGATCTCTGCATTGCAGCTTCAGTTCTCACAGAACGCTTTACTTGAGACTGCTGCCTACACTCTAGTTGTAGAGAACGAGGCCGATTTGGCAGGCCTTACTGCAGACCAGATTGCTGAGGCTGCTGCAAGAGCCAAGAAAGCTGGACAGGAGGGCAAATGGTTCTTTGGCCTTGACAACCCAAGCGTAATGCCTTTCTTGGCAAACGCAGAGAACAGGGAGCTCAGAAAACAGATCCTTACAGCTTACCTTAACAGATGTAACAACAACAATGAGAACGATAACAAGGAGGTTATAAAGAAACTTGTTGAGTTGAGACTCAAGAGAGCCCAGATTATGGGTGCTGAGACTGCTGCCGCTTACATCCTTGAGGACAGAATGGCTAAAACTCCGGAGGCTGTTTACGAACTTTTGGACCAGATTTGGACGCCTGCATTGAAAGCTGCTAAAGCAGAGGCTAAAGATATGCAGAAGATCATTGCAAAAGAGGGCTCTAACATCAAGCTTGAGGCTTGGGACTGGAGATACTACGCTCAGAAAGCAATGAAGGAGAAATTCAACCTTAGCGAGGAGGAGATGGCTCCTTATTTCCAGATTGACAATGTAAGGGAGGGTGTATTCCACGTTGCAAACAAACTGTTCGGCCTTACATTCAAGAAATTGGAGAATGTTCCACTTCCACACGAGGAGGCTGAGGCATTTGAGGTATACGACAACGACGGTACAGTAACCGGTATCGTATTCTTTGATATGTTCGCACGTCCTGGCCAGAAGAGAGCCGGTGCATGGTGCGGCGGTTTCAGAGGCCAGTCATACAAGAACGGTGAGAGAGTACTTCCTCTAGTAACCATCTGTGGAAACTTTACAAGACCTGTAGGTGACAAACCTGCCCTTCTTACAACAGATGAGGTTGCTACATATTTCCACGAGTTCGGCCATGGTTTGGCAAGCTTGCTTAAAGATGTAAAATACCAGGGAATGGGCGGTTACCCAAGAGATTTTGTGGAGCTTCCATCACAGCTTAACGAGCACTGGGCATTCGAGCCTGAGGTTCTTAAAGTATACGCAAAACACTACCAGACAGGTGAGGTTATCCCTCAGGAGTTGGTAGAGAAAATGGAGAAAGCCGGCAAATACGGCCAGGGCTTTGCTACAGTTGAGTACTTGGCAGCTTCATACCTTGATATGGACTTCCACGTATTGAATGAGATCCCGGCAGACCTTGACGTTGAGAAATTTGAGGCAAAAGTACTTGGTGACAGAGGTATCCTTTCACAGATCCCTTCACGCTACAGAAGCACATACTTCAGCCACACTTTCTCTGGCGGATACACTGCAGGCTATTACAGCTACATCTGGGCAGAGGTTCTTGACGCAGACGCTTACGATGCATTTGTAGAGACAGGCGACATCTTCAACCAGGAGGTTGCAAACAAATACCGCAAGGAGATCCTTGAGGTAGCAGGCGAGAAAGATGCTATGGACCTTTACATCAACTTCAGAGGCAAACAGCCTGGAATTGACCCTCTATTGAAAAACAGAGGTTTGAAATAAACTGCTTAAAGCAGGAATTGGGAGGGCGGCCGGTTGGCTGCCCTTTTTTTGTTGTACAGAGCTTTCCGGTGTCCACAATACATCCGTTGTTGCCAGTGTTAAACTCTATCCTTGATACCCCTGTTGTATTTTTTTATAAGTATTAGAATATCAGTGTTTTAAATTTATGCTAAAATGTACATGTAAAACTTTTATTCAATAACTTTGCTTAAGTAAACAACTTAAAAGCACTATTATGAGAAAGAGATTTTATTTTTTATCAGTCTTGTTGTTCCTGTCAGGATGCTTGATGGCACAGCCATACTCTAAGCCTCCTTTTCTGTATTCGGATATTACCTCTTCTGGAAGTTATGATTTGGCAGGAAAGAAGTTTTTTGTTTCTGCACTCAACTATACCACACCTGATGCGGCTGAATACGATTCTCAAAAGGAGGCTTTTGCCGGTTATCTTGTGGAGTCTTTGGTTATGAGGGGAGCAGTGCCGGTAATTGACAGTTTGGAAGCAGATTTTTATGTTGCGGCTACACTTGATTATAGGAATGTCTCTAATGATGTTACAAATTATTCTAAAGAGAGTAAGGAATTTGGTACAAATTCTATCAAATATAATGGACGTAGAACTGTAGATAATATTATTGAGGAGGAAAAAGGATTTGGAGTAGGAACAGATAATGTTACCGCATATGGGTATTCAAAATACAGTGATAATCTTCGCCGTCATAAAGCTAAAAAGAATGAATTGTCTTACAGAAACAAGGACATTATAGTTAAAGTTGTAACCATAGAAGCCTATGATTGGGCAAATGGCAGCAAAAACAGTCTATGGGCAACTCAGGCCATGGATAGCAGGTCTGCGGGGTATATCAAGTTTTTGCCAACCGATCGCGCTATGGTTTACCTGATGATGAGAGGATATGGCAGGCAAATGGATGAAAGGAAGTGCGGTATATCTAAAGAGGATCCATATTTTGTTGCGTTTGAAAAATCCGGTGCCCCAAAAGATATTGACTTTCTTCCTTCCAGTGAATCTTCAGACAAGAATCTGAACTTGTTCCTTGTTGAGAAATCCGATGAAGGGATAGTTTGCCTGGTTGAGGATAATAATCTTTTGTCAATGGATTTGAAGAACAAGAACTATACAGCTGCCATAAGGGTTGGCAACAGGATAATTGAATGTTCAAAGATGCACTATGATATGCCTCCTGTGCAGTATTCCAGATTTTTGACTTTGGCTTTTCCTTGTGATGGAGAAGAGTTGAAGGATTTTGATATAATAATTTACAGGAAAAACAAGCAGGGAAAGATTAAGCATACCATAGGGAATATTCAGTTGAAATAGTGCCGGGGTTGTTTATTTTAGGGAATACGCCATTTTTTTTGTTCTAGGGCATTTCGTTGGGGAAACCAGCCCGATTCTACTCTCCAAAATACGACACCCCAGAGAGTAAAAAATCTAAGGTGGATGATAACCGTATCACATTGTACTGGAACCCGGCAGTGAAACTTGATGAGAATGGAGAGGCCACAATCTG
>JAFOER010000055.1 GCA_017380095.1 Bacteroidales bacterium | reverse complement strand
TATTTCTCTAATCATCATGGTAGGTATCATTGCAAGATTGCCATTTGCTCTTACTGCTGAGATTGGAACCAGACTCAGCCAGACTACTGGTGGTCTTCTAATGCTGATCGTTGAGATTCTTGTATTGTTCTTTGTATTCGTTGCAACTATTGCACTAGTTCAGGGAACCAGAAGAATTCCAGTACAGTATGCAAAAAGAATTGTAGGCAACAAACAGTATGGTGGAGTACGTCAGTACATTCCTTTGAAAGTTAATGCGGCAGGAGTAATGCCTATTATCTTTGCTCAGGCTTTGATGTTGTTCCCTATTATATTTGCAAGCTTTGATGCTACCCGTGGATTAGCCGCCACTCTTGGTAACTACACAGGCTTCTGGTATAATTTCATATTCGGTTTGATGGTTGTTGCATTTACTTACTTCTACACCGCAGTAACTGTAAATCCAACAATGATGGCAGAGGAGATGAAGAAAAACGGCGGTTTCATCCCTGGTGTAAAACCTGGTAAGAAAACAGCTGAGTATCTCGATGCAATTATGACCCGCATCACCTTGCCTGGATCAATCTTCCTTGCATTGGTTGCAATCATGCCTGCATTTGCTATGAAATTGGGTATCAACAACCAGTTCGCACAGTTCTACGGTGGAACAAGCTTGTTGATCCTTGTTGGAGTAGTTCTTGATACTCTTCAGCAGATAGAGAGTTATCTGTTAATGCGCCACTACGACGGTCTAATGAAGACAGGACGTCTTAAAGGCCGTTCGGGAATGTAATTTTTTGATAGTTCTTTTGAAATGATAAGACTGAAGACCGACGAGGAGATTGAAATCCTTAGAGAAAATGCCATTCTGGTTTCAAAGACTTTGGCTGAGGTTGGTAAAGCAATAGCTCCGGGAGTTGCAACAATTACTCTCGACAAGCTGGCAGAGACCTTCATCAGAGACAATGGAGCAGTTCCGGGCTTTCTCGGTTATGGCGGATTCCCGTATACATTGTGTATCTCAGTAAATGATTTTGTAGTACATGGTTTTCCAAGTGACTACATTCTCAAGGAGGGAGATATAGTCTCTGTAGATTGCGGAACCATCTATAAAGGATTTTATGGAGACTCGGCATATACATTCCCTGTTGGTGAAATTGATGCTGAATCTGCAAATCTTTTAAAAGTTACAAAAGAATCCCTATATTTGGGGGCTGAAAAGGCAATTGCCGGTAACAGACTTGGAGATATAGGCAGTACAATTCAGCAATATGCAGAAAAGGCCGGATATTCGGTAGTTAGGGAAATGGTGGGACACGGCATCGGTAAAAACATGCATGAGTCACCTGAGGTTCCCAATTACGGCAAACCGGGTAACGGAAAGAAACTGCAGGACGGTATGGTCATCTGTATTGAGCCGATGATCAATGCAGGCAAAAAAGACATATACGTCCACAGGAATGGATGGGAGGTCAGCACCGTAGACAAAAAACGATCAGCTCATTTTGAGTTTATGGTTGCGGTGAGATCCGGAAAGGCTGATGTCTTGACAACATTTGATTATATCGAAAATAAATTTTAATAACGTTAAATTTGTAAGAGAGTAAATATGGCAAAACAATCTGCTATAGAAAAGGATGGAACAATTATTGAGGCGTTGTCCAATGCAATGTTCAGAGTAGAATTGGATAATGGACACGTGATTATCGCCCATATATCGGGAAAAATGAGGATGCATTACATCAGAATTTTGCCTGGCGATAAAGTAAGAGTTGAAATGTCCCCTTACGATTTGACAAAAGGAAGGATTTCTTTCAGATACAAATAAAAATTAAATACAATGAAAGTAAAAGCATCCATCAAAAAGCGTAGTGAAGACTGCAAGATCGTTAAACGCAAAGGCCGTTTATATGTAATCTGCAAAAAGAACCCTAAGTTCAAAATGCGCCAGGGATAATTCCAATTTGTAAACAATAAAGAATAAAATAAATAATTATGGCACGTATAGCCGGAGTAGATTTACCAAAAAACAAACGTGGAGAGATAGGTTTGACCTATATCTTTGGAATTGGTCACAGTTCTGCCAAAAAAATCCTTAGTAAGAACGGTATTGATTTCAATATTAAGGTGCAAGATTGGACAGACGACCAAATCGCTGCAATTCGCGCAACAATTGCAGAAGAGTATAAAATTGAGGGCGAGCTTCGTTCTGCTATTCAATTGAACATCAAACGTCTTATGGACATTGGCTGTTACAGGGGTATCCGTCACAGACTTGGCCTTCCAGTAAGAGGTCAGAGCACAAAGAACAATGCTCGTACTCGTAAAGGTAGGAAGAAGACAGTAGCAAACAAGAAGAAAGCAACTAAATAATAGAACCTAAGAATATGGCAAAGAAAACAGTATCAAATAAGAAGAGAGTTGTTAAGGTTGATGCTTATGGCGAGGCTCATATCTCATCAACATTCAACAACGTTATTGTGACTCTAACTAATAGCTTGGGTCAGGTTATCAGTTGGTCTTCTGCTGGTAAAATGGGTTTCAGAGGTTCTAAAAAGAACACTCCTTATGCAGCTCAGGTAGCAGCAGCAGATTGTGCTAAAGTGGCTTTCGATTTGGGATTGCGTAAAGTTAAGGCTTATGTTAAAGGTCCTGGTGCCGGTCGTGAGTCAGCTATCCGTACTATTCATGGTGCAGGTATTGAGGTAACTGAGATTATTGACGTTACTCCACTTCCTCACAACGGTTGTAGACCAAAAGGTCGCCGTAGAGTATAATTCCTAACAGTTTAAATTAAATTTGATTTAATATGGCAAGATATACTGGGCCTTCTACAAAAATCGCCCGCAAATTTGGAGAGCCAATCTTCGGTCCTGATAGAAGTTTTGAGAAAAAGAATTATCCTCCAGGACAGCATGGTTTGGCTAAGAAGAGAAAAAAGACTTCTGAGTACGGAATCCAGTTGAAAGAGAAACAGAAAGTAAAATATACTTATGGCCTTTTGGAGAGACAGTTCCGTAACTTGTATGAGAAAGCTGCTAAAATGAAAGGTAAAACTGGTGAGAACCTTATCCTTTTGTTGGAGTCACGTTTGGACAACATAGTTTACAGAATGGGTATCGCTCCTACTCGCGCTGCTGCAAGACAGTTGGTTTCACACTGCCACATTGTTTTGAACGGTGAGACAATGAACATCCCTTCAACTCTTGTTAAACAGGGTGATGTTATTGGAGTAAGAGAGAGATCAAAGAGCTTGGAGGTAGTTCAGAGCAGCTTGGCTTCTGCTTCAAACAAATATTCATGGTTGGAGTGGGATGCTAACACTCTTTCAGGTAAATTCTTGAATGTTCCTGAAAGAACTGAGATCCCTGAGACTATTAACGAGCAGCTTATCGTTGAGTTGTACTCTAAGTAATAGCTTGCTTATAAGCGTAACACTAATAAAAATTAAAGAAAATGGCAATTTTAGCTTTTCAAAAACCGGATAAGGTAATAATGCTCGACTCAACCGAGACCTTTGGTAAATTCGAATTCAGACCTTTGGAGCCTGGATATGGTATTACAATAGGTAACGCGTTGCGTAGAATATTGTTGTCTTCACTTGAGGGTTTTGCTATCACTTCAATCAAAATACAGGGTGTAGACCACGAGTTTGCAACTATACCAGGTGTTATTGAGGGAGTTATCGACATTGTTCTTAATCTTAAACAGGTTCGTTTCAAGAGAATGATAGAAGGTGAAGATAGCGAAGTGGTAACTGTAACTGTTAGTGGTAAGCAAGATTTTACTGCTGAGGATATTTCCAAGCATCTATCATCATTCAAAGTCCTTAACCCTGAGCTTCACATCTGCTCTATGGAGCCATCTGTAAAGCTTACTATTGAGATGAGAATCGGAAAGGGTAGAGGATTTGTTCCTGCAGACGAGAATAAAGTTGAGGGAGCTCCTTTCGGAACCATTCCAATTGATTCAATCTACACACCTATCAAAAACGTGATGTTCAATGTTGAGAACTGGCGTGTAGAGCAGAAAACCGACTATGAGAAATTGAATCTCGAGATTACAACAGATGGTTCTATCCATCCTAAGGAGGCCCTTAAAGAGGCTGCCAAGATCCTGATTCACCACTTCATGTTGTTCTCTGACGAGAAAATCAGTTTGGAGACTGCTCCTGAGGTAGTAAGCAACGAGTTGGATGAGGAGTCATTGCGTATGCGTCACCTTCTTCTAACCAAATTGTCTGACATGGAGCTTTCAGTTAGAGCACTTAACTGCTTGAAAGCTGCAGAGATTGAGACATTTGCAGACCTTGTTTCTCACCAGCGTTCTGAGCTTATGAAATTCAGAAACTTCGGTAAGAAATCATTGACTGAGATTGATATGTTGATCGATAGGTTGAAATTATCTTTCGGCATGGATGTTACCAAGTATAATATTGAAAAAAAGTAATAAAAAATGAGACATAATAAGGCAATCAACCATTTGGGTAGAAAAAGTGGCCATCGTAAAGCTATGCTTGCAAATATGGCATCGTCTCTATTGTTGCACAAACGTATTGAGACAACTGTTGCTAAGGCTAAAGCTTTGCGTATGTACGTTGAGCCACTTATCACCAAGTCTAAAGATGACAGCACTCACTCTAGACGTACAGTATTCAGCTACTTGAAACAGAAAGAGGCTGTTACTGAGCTTTTCAGAGTAATTGCTCCTAAAATCGCAGATCGTCCAGGTGGATACACCAGAATTCTTAAAACTGGTTTCCGTGTAGGTGATGCTGCAGATATGGCAATCATTGAGTTGGTAGATTTCAACGAGGCAGCTCTAGCTTCAGCTCCTAAAAAAGAGGCTAAGAAAGCAACTACCCGTAGAAGCCGTTCTAAAAAAGCTGCAGCTGTTGAGGCTCCAGCAGCTGAGGAGAAGGCTGAGTAATTACTACTCTATACAAGAAAAAAGAGATATCCTTTTGGATGTCTCTTTTTTTTATGAAAAAATAGCAAAAATATTTACTTGCGTAATTAGCTGTAAACCAGCGGTCATTACAAAATGATCAAAAAAACTTTCAAAAAAGTTGCAAAAAAATTTGGAGGTAAAGAAAAAGTCCGTATCTTTGCGGTCCCAAAACGGAAGGACGGGTTCACCGGACTGAAGTTTGAGAGGAAAAAGTTCATTGAAAATATTGAAAAGACAAGCAGCAAAATTCAGGAGACTGAATTTTTGCAGAGCGTAAATTCCTTTGGAAACAAAGAATAAGATCGAGTTACAGGAGCAAGCAATTTAATAGAATATATACAATGAAGAGTTTGATCCTGGCTCAG
>JAFOER010000054.1 GCA_017380095.1 Bacteroidales bacterium | reverse complement strand
TTCTTTAAAGTGTCAGATACAATATCAAGTACCGAGTTCAAAAAGTCATTGCTTTCCGCCAATGTAAGTCCGGTCTTTTGTGAAAGTTTTTTCACCAGCTGTTTCTTGTTCATATCAACCAGATTTTTCCTCAATAACAAAATCACTGGTGCATTGTTTAATGAATGAACGGAAAATACATTTGCTTATATGAAACGCCTTTGGTGGAAATTGACAATTACAGCAATACTGTTGGGGACAGTCATTGCCATACCGCTCATATGGAACAGGGAGCACAAGCTTATATCCCTCCTCATGAGACTTGATACTGCAGCCATAACTGCAATGTTCATTGCCATACTGAACGACCTGCTCAACATAATAGAGAATTGGCTGGGAAAGAAAATCAAATACAGGAAGACACCTGTCAAAGGGGTAGTGGAGATTGTACGGATAATAATCTTCTTCATAGGGGCAATTGTAATTATTGCCATACTGTTGGATAAATCTCCGTCCAAATTGCTTGCCGGTCTGGGAGCCATTGGTGCGGTGCTGTCATTCATCTTCAAGGATACCATCCTTGGGTTCATATCGGGAATACAGCTCAGCGCAAATGACATGCTGCGGGTTGGGGACTGGATTGTGGTACCGGGCACCCTTGTAAACGGCAATGTAACGGATATTTCGCTCATTACCGTAAAGGTGCAGAACTTTGACAATACAATTGTAACCATTCCGGCCTACACCCTTGTTACCTCCTCCTTCCAGAACTGGAGGGGAATGGAGGAGAGCGGCGGCAGAAGGATGACCATCAACCTTAACATAGATATGGATTATGTCCATTTCTGTACTCCCGACGAACTGCAGAATCTGTCCCGTCTGGTGCAGATTCCTGCCAGAACGGAGCATCTTACCAATCTGGAACTCTATAGAGGCTACCTTGCAACCTATATACACAGGCATCCCGGAATAAACAACACAATTCTTACAATGGTAAGATATCTTGATCCCACCTCTACCGGACTCCCTGTGCAGATATATTGCTTCTCCTCATACACCGGCTGGGCCATATACGAAGGCATCCGCTCCCAGATTACGGAACATGCCATTGCAATGGCTCCCCAATTCGGACTTAAAATTTTCAATTGGGGAGAAAGTTCTTAAATTTGTGTAAAACCTTACTTGAGATGATATTTGAAATTTGTTGCGGAAACCTGCAGAGTGCCCTTAATGCCCAGGAGGCTGGCGCCAATAGAGTTGAATTGTGTTCTGCCCTATCATTGGGCGGACTTACCCCTTCGTACGGATTCATAGAACAGGCCCGCAGGAGGCTAAAGATTGATATAAATGTACTCATAAGGCCACGCCAGGGAGATTTCCTTTACGAGAGCGAAGAGGTGGCTGAAATGATTTCAGATATACAGATGTGTGCAAAGCTGGGAGTAAACGGCGTTGTGATAGGGGCCCTGGACCCTTACGGCAATGTGGATATGGACAGCTGCAGGGCAATGGTGGCCGTTGCAAAACACCTTGGGCTGTCAGTAACATTCCACAGGGCAATAGACCGTTCAAGCAATATATTTGCCGCATTGGAGGATGTAATTTCTTTGGGAGCAGACAGGGTACTTACGTCGGGAGGAAAACCAACGGCAATGGAGGGGTTGGAGATACTCTCCAAGATGAACAGGTTTGCAGCGGGAAGAACCGTAATTATGCCCGGTGCGGGAGTAAACGCAAACAACATAAAGGAGATTCTCACCACAACCGGAGCGCATGAAATACATTTCTCAGGTTCCTGCACATATGATTCGCCTATGGTTTACAGGGAGGGGGTATCCTTCACCCCTGCCAACATGGGAGGCGACTTTACCCGTACAGAGAGTTCTGTAGAAAAGATAAGGGCAACCATTGGGGCTGCCCTGTAAACAAAAAAAAGCACTCAATTTCTTGAGTGCTTCTTCGCTCCTGAACTAGGACTTGAACCTAGGACCCTCTGATTAACAGTCAGATGCTCTAACCAACTGAGCTATTCAGGAATTTTATCTTTGCTGCCAGTTGTTTGGCTTAGCGGGTACAAAAGTAGAACAAATTTCTTTATCCTCCAAATTTTTTAGCAAAAAAAAGTGAAAAATTTTATCTTTGTAATATGGAAGATATGATAAAGGATACGGATTTTTCTCTTGTTTGTTCGCAAATTCAGGAGTTGCTCATTGATAATGAGGAGGTTATATTGCCGGGGCTTGGCAAGTTTACAATTGAGAGCACACCAGCATCTTTTAAGGAGGACGGAATGTCAATTTTGCCTCCAGGCAAGAAGTTGTCTTTTGTGCAGGATAGTGCACAGGTGATATGTGACGGGTGGCAGAGTGATTTGTCGGGAAAAATATTGGAGAATCTGCAGCTTTGCGGTAAATATGAGGTGACCGGATTTGGAATTTTTACTTCCAATGAGGTCGGTGAGGTATCCTTTTCGGCAGATGAGAATTTTGATTTTGCTCCCGACAGCTTTTCCCTTGAGGCAATTTCCCTTGAGGCAAATGAGGACATTGCTGAAAAATCCGGGGAGGAACAGGTGGATGAGCCGGAGGTGCCGCTGGTGAAGAAACAGGTTGAGGAGAAGGTAGGGAAGGTGGAAAAGCTGGAAGAGAAGAAGGCTGATGTGCCGATGTCCGTTGAGGAGAAGCGGAAAATTCAGAAATGGATGGTCTGGATTGCTGTTGCAGTTATTCTCCTGCTGGTGCTTGTGCTGTTTGTGGTTCTGT
Organism: Bacteroidales bacterium; assembly: GCA_017380095.1. GTDB lineage: Bacteria > Bacteroidota > Bacteroidia > Bacteroidales > UBA932 > Egerieousia. The sequence continues at coordinate 338 of JAFOER010000054.1, read as the reverse complement.
TCAAGGAGGATTTCATGGAACTTTTGAAGAGGTTGCTTTACAGCAGGGAGGAACTTGAGATAATGCAAAAATGGGCTGCCCAATAAATTATTTTTATAACTTTGCATTTTGGTTCACCCACTGTATATATATCCGGATTGTTGAAGGCAACAGGCGTATTTTGTATATGGAGCTTGATCTGGAGAGATTGTTGTTGAAATAATATAATAAAGGAACATAGATATGGAAATTGAAATTTTAAAGGAGAATGGTACCGTTATGGTGAATATATCGGGCCGTGTTGATACAGTAACAGCTCCAGAGCTTGAGAACGGTGTAAAACAGTACTTCGGACAGGG
>JAFOER010000053.1 GCA_017380095.1 Bacteroidales bacterium | reverse complement strand
GCATTGAGGACAGACGACATTCCGTCGGGAGAATTGTACCTGAAAAAGGGAATAGAACTGGATTCCTCAAATTTCTGGTACCGCGACATGCTGGGACAGGTATACCTGAAAGGGAAAAAGATTGAAGAAGCCATTGGCATATACGAATCATTGCTAAAAGACTATCCCAAGAAATCTGCAGTCCATTATACCCTTGTAAACCTGTATCTTGGCGCACAACAGACAGATGAGGCAAAAAAGATGCTCCAGGCCATTGAATCCGTGCAGGGAAAGAGCGAGGCTGTTGCAATGACCTGGTTCAACATTTTCAGGATGGAGCAGAACTGGGAAAAGGCACTCAATTATCTTGTTGAGTTTGACAAGGAGGTTCCGAGCCCAAGGATACAGTGCATAATTGGAGACATGTATGCCGACCGCTACAAGGATACCCTTGCGCTGCATTACTACGACAAGGCCCTTGAACTGGACAAGCAGTGTGCCCCTGCCCTGTACGGGCGTGCGGAAGTGCACAGGATGAACGGCAATTTCCTTCAGTTCTTTGCAGACATAAACCCGTTCATGGCCAATTCACAGATAGAACCCAAAATGAAGATAGAGTATCTCCAGCAACTGTTCAAAGTTCCCAATTTCCTGAAGAGATACCGCATGCAGATGGACGGGACAATGGAGAATCTGGGAAATGCGCACCCGGCAGACACCACCGCCAACATGTTCCTGGCAGCTTATTATGCCGAGGTGGGGGAGAATGCAAAATGCAAGGAGATGTTGGGGAGAAACCTCAACCTTCATCCCGAAAGCATGAACCATCTCTTCCAGTACGTTGTTGCCATATACGACCTTAAGGAGTGGGAGAACCTTGAGGTAATAACAACAGAGGCAATAAGGAAGCATCCAGACAATTCCGACTTCATACAGTTGCAGGGAATTGCCAGGTACCAGCTGAAGAAGACAGACCTGGCCATCGAATCCTATATGGAACTTGAAAAGGTGGCAAAAGCGAAGAAAGACACTGTTTCCCTCATTGCAGCCTGCTCGCTGCTGGGAGACCTCCATTTTGAAAAGAAAGATACCAAGACAGCATTTTCTTATTACAACAAGGTGCTGAAACTCAACCCCAATGAGCACGGGGCGCTGAACAATTACGCATACTACCTGGCCATTGAGGGAAAAAACCTGAAGAAGGCATACCAGATGAGCAAGAAGACTGTAGAGGCCAATCCCGACAACCCTACATACCTTGACACCTTTGGATGGATACTTTTCCTTATGGACAAGCCAGTGGAGGCCAAGGCACAGTTCAAGCATGCCATGCTTTACGGAGGTACTGAGGATGCAGACATCCTCGACCATTATGCCGAGGTACTCTTCAGACTTGGAGAACACGACCTTGCATTTATTTACTGGAACCAGGCAAAACAGCTTGATGCAGAGAAGAAACTTGAAATTGAGGAGAAGATAAAGCAAAGGAAGGAACAGCTGAAAAAATGATGGGCAGAAGACTTTACATAATTTGTCTGACACTGTTTCTGGCACTTGCAGTTGCCTGTGGGGATTCTTTTGCCCAAACCAAAGAGATAGAGGGGCAGAAAGCCAGGATAAAGCAGCTTGAAGAGGATATCATGTATCTCGACTCCCAGATACAGTCCACCCAGACAAGGAAAAAGAACACCATGGATGAGCTTGTCCTCATACAGGGAAAGATTGCAAACAGGAAAGCACTGCTTGATGCACTTGACAAGGAAATAGCACTCCAGACACGCGAAATTGCCGACACTCAGAATGAGATAAAGGAAATGGAACAGAGGCTTGATACCCTTGAGCACTATTACAGCCGTATGATTTACAATGCATACAAGCACAGGGATACTAAAGTGTGGTTCATGTATATCCTGGCAAGCGACAATATGGAACAGGGATACCGGAGATGGAGTTACCTTAAAAATTACTCCAAAAGCATTTCTGCGCAGGCAGACAAGATACGGGGACTCAAGGAGGAGCACAAAAGTGAACTGAAAAAGTTACAGCAACTGAAAAACAGCAACCTTAAGGCTCAGGCAGACAGAGCTGAAGAATACAAGGCCCTCACTCTGGAGGAGAAGCAGTCCCAAGCTTTTGCCAAATCCCTGGAAAAACAGCAGAACCAATACAGGAAACAGCTTGCGCAAAAGAGGAAAGAGGCAGACAACCTTGCCAGAGAGGTTGAAAGGCTGATTGCGGCAGAGATAAAAAGGCAGCAGGAAATTGCCCGCAAGCAGGAAGAATTGGCAAGAAAGGCTGAACTGGCAAGGAAGAAAGCCCAGGCTGCCAGAGATGCCCAACAGCAGAATGCTGCCCCATCCGAGCAGAAGGCTCCACCAATGGAGTACCAGGAATTTGCCCAATCCCAAAAACTTGGAAACAGCTTTGCGGTAAACAGGGGCAAACTTCCATACCCCGTATCACAAGGTGTTGTAATAGAGAAATTCGGTGAACATCCGCACCCTACACTCAAGAATGTAAAACTTCCGTTCAATAACGGAATAAACATATCCACAAAACCGGGAACCCAGGTAAAGGTTGTATTTGACGGCACCGTAAAACAGGTTATTGCAATACCGGGATACAACCAGTGCGTACTGGTACAGCACGGACAGTATTTCACCTTCTACTGCAAACTTGCAAAAGTTGATGTAAAGGTTGGTGACAAACTCTCAACCGGCAACCCTATAGGCTCATTGGAAACCCAGGGAAGTACCGCTGTACTCCATTTTGAGTTATGGAACGGCACAACCAAACAGAACCCCGAGCTGTGGCTGAAAAAATAAAAAGGAAAGACTATGGAAAAGATTAGAGTATTCTGCAAGAACACACAGGAATTCTATGAAGTGGAACCGGGGACACCTCTTGTGTCCGTTATGGAAACGGCAGGCAAAAAGGCCCTTGCCGCCTATGTGGACAACCAGCTCAAGGAGTTGGGATACCGCCTCTATATGGACCATTCAATTGAGTTCCTGGATTACTCCAACCCGGATGGAATAAGATGTTACAAGAGGTCACTTTTCTTTATCCTACAGAAGGCAATAAGGGAACTGTATCCCAAAAAACAGCTGATACTCGACTATACCCTCCCCAACGGCAATTATGGGGAACTTGTAGATGCTCCCGTTTCAGATAATCCCGACGATACATTTAAAATAAGGACCGAAACCGTACAGGAACTCTCTGAGGAGGATATTGCCAGGATAAAGCAGAAAATGCAGGAGATTGTAGATGCTGATATCCCCATTGTGAAGAAAAAGATGGTATGCAGCGAAGCCGTTGCCCTTTTCCAGGCCAACAGACAATTTGACAAGGCCAACCTCTTCAAGAATCTGGGCAGGTTCTTTGTTCCCGTATACTTTATAGGAGATTGTGCAGACACATTCTACGGACCTATGGTATACTCAACCAAGGATATAAGGAAATTCAACATCCTGAAGTACAACCGCGGCTTCTGCATCCAGTTCCCTTCATATCTTCCGCCAAATGAGCTCCCTGCCGTAAAATACCAGGACAAGCTCTTCAATGTGTTCAAGGAGAACTCAAACTGGTGCAACATTATTGGCGTAAAGGACATAAACTCCGTAAACAGCGCAATAACACTGGGATACGGCAAAAAAATAATACAGGTGGCCGAGGCTCTTCACGAGCGCAAATACGCAGCCATTGCAGACCAGATTTACAAACGTAAGGATGAGGTGAAACTGGTACTGCTTGCAGGCCCGTCAAGCAGCGGCAAAACCACAACATCCATGCGCATTGCCCTGCAGCTGAAAGTTCTTGGCCTCAACCCGAGAGTTCTGGCTATGGACAACTACTTTGTAGACAGGGAGCAGACCCCAAAAGACAAGAACGGCAACTACGATTTTGAATGTCTGGGAGCCATGGACCTTGAATTGCTCAACACCCAGCTCACCCAGCTTTTCAACGGGGAGGAGGTAGAGCTCCCTACGTTCAATTTTACTGAAGGGAAAAAGGAGTACAAGGGGAACAAAATGAGGATGAAACCCAATGATGTCCTCATTATGGAGGGAATACATGCCCTCAATCCAGGCCTCACTGCATCAATTGACAACAGGAAAAAGTTCAGGATTTACGCCTCTGCCCTCACATCGCTCTCCATAGACGAGAACAACTCAATCTCCACTACCGACAGCAGGATGCTCCGCAGAATGGTAAGGGACAACAACTTCAGGGGAACCAGTGCAGAACAGACAATCCTCAGATGGAACAGCGTGCACTCCGGAGAATACAGGAACATATTCCCGTATCAGGAAAATGCGGATGCAATGTTCAACTCGTCGCTCATATATGAACTGCCTCTGCTCAAGCACTATGCAGAGCCGTTGCTCAGAAGGATACAGCCCACATCACCTGCTTACGCAGAGAGTCTGAGACTCCTCAAGTTCCTCTCTTATGTAGTGGAGATGAATCCGGCAGAACATACGGCAGTGCCGCCAACTTCCGTAATGAGGGAGTTTATAGGGGGAAGCACCCTTGATTACTAAGATTGCTGAAAACAAAAGAATGTGGCTACAGGCCACATTCTCTGTTTATAAGTTCCACCACTTTCTGCAAATGCTCGGGATTCTCCTCAAATTTGAGCTCATCTACATTTACAATAAGCTTTTTCCCGTCTTTGTATCCGTCGAACCACTTGTCATATCTCTCATTGAGCCCCTGCAGATAATCTATCCTTATTCCCGACTCATACTCCCTGCCCCTCTTGTTTATCTGTGACACAAGGGTTGGGATGGATGATTTGAGGTATATGAGCAGATCCGGAGGACGGACAAGGGAAATCATAATGTCAAACAATGATTTGTAGTTCTCAAAATCCCTGGATGAAAGGAGCCCCATAGAGTGTAGGTTTGCCGCAAAAATCTCGGCATCCTCATAAATTGTACGGTCCTGTATTACATTCTGCTGTGATCTGGCAATGTCCACAATACCCCTTAGCCTCTTGTTGAGAAAATATATCTGCACATTGAAAGACCACCTCTGCATATCATTATAAAAATCTGAAAGGTATGGATTTACATCCACATCTTCATACATTGGGGCCCACCCGTAATGCTGGGCAAGCAATCTGGTAAGGGTTGTCTTTCCGCTACCGATATTTCCGGCTACCGCTATGTGCATTTTATCTCCTTTTAAGTGGAACAAAATTACAAAAATTTGCTTACAAAGTAGTATTTTTGCAGAATAAGCAAACAGATAAGGATATGATACAGATAAAGACTTTTTATTTCAATGATTTGCGCGAGTGCTGCTACGTGCTGTACGACAATACCGGCGAGTGCGTAATTGTAGACCCCGGCATGCAGAGCGCTTCCGAGGAGCAGAGACTTGTAAAATTCATAGAGGAGAACAGCCTCAAGCCGGTAAAGCTGCTCAACACCCACGGCCACTTCGACCACGTTATGGGCAACGCTTTTGTAACTGAAAAATGGGGTATCCCGACATATATACACAAAGAGGATATAGGCCAGCTTGAGAGGGCACAGCAGTATTGCCAGATGTTCGGATATTCAATTCCAAAACCACCGGTAGAGAATCTTGTGGAGCTCAACGACGGGGACAATGTAACCTTTGGAGAGTCATCGCTGCAGGTTATCCACTCTCCAGGCCACACCAGGGGTGGAGTTTGTTTCTACTCTGCTCCCGACAAATTCATTGTTACCGGAGACTCCCTTTTCCAGGGAAGCATAGGAAGGACAGACCTCCCTGGAGGTGACTATGATGCCCTTATGGAGAGCCTTTTGAACAAGGTGTGCAAGATTGCAGATCCTTTCAGCAAGGTTTATCCCGGACACGGCCCTGAAACTTCAATCGGACACGAGCTTAATACAAACCCATTCTTGAGATACGAGTAATCTGATGAAAAGATTTGTTTTATCACTTATGGCATTGGTGCTCCTTTCAAATGCCTATTCCCAGACCTCATCTTTTTTGGGGAACCTTTGGGGAAGTGAAGAGGTGGCAGCACAGCAGCCTGTTCAGAATGTGGTTATTCCAAAACTTCCTGCCCAGGCAGATTTTGCCGGCGAAAGGGTTCCGTTGGAATATTTTGATGTGAGGGAGAGTCTCCAG
>JAFOER010000052.1 GCA_017380095.1 Bacteroidales bacterium | reverse complement strand
TCCCAATACGGACCTGCGGGCGTGGCGTAATTGGTAGCCGCGCTAGACTTAGGATCTAGTGCCGAGAGGCGTGGGGGTTCGAGTCCCTTCGCCCGCACAAAAACCCAGCTGAAAAGCTGGGTTTTTTGTTTTATGTAGAAAATGATACTCCCGACAGCTTTTTCATTTTACTGTCGGGAGTAAACTTTATGGTCTCAGTCCTGAGCCGCCCTGGAGGGTGATTGTTTCTCCGGTGATGTATGCAGCATCTTCTGATGCAAGGAATACGCAGGTGCGGCCGATGTCTTCAACTGGGTCTGCAAAGCGTCCGAGAGGGATGTCGCGGATTGTTTTTGCAAACAGTTCCGGGTAGCTCTCTTTCCATGCTGCCAGACTCTCTGTCATTGCCAGCGGACATACTACATTTACCCTTACACCGTCGGGACCCCACTCGGTTGCCGCTACACGTGAAAGTCCTCGTATTCCCTCTTTTGCTGCAGCGTAGGAACTCTGCCCCGGTTTCCCGTAGAGGCCTGCCCCTGATGCGAAATTGATTACTGAGCCGCCGCTCTCCTTAAGGTAAGGGAAGCACTCCCTCATATAGAAGAAAGCGGCATATACTCCCGAAAACATTGCAAGGTCTATGTCTTCTCTGGTGTGCTCTATAAGCGGCAGCCCCGATTTTGAGACCTGTGCGTTGTTTATAAGTGTATTTATTTTCCCGAAAGTTTCTACAGTTTTGGCAACTACCATCTTTACTGCATTCTCATCGGAGCCGTCTGCAACTATCGGCAGCACCTTTACTCCCCACTCGCTCTCAAGCTTCTGCTGTGCCTGCTGCAGCCTTTCCATATTTCTTCCTGTAAGTACCAGGTTGCTCCCTTCTCTTGCAAATGCCGTTGCCATTCCAAATCCTATACCTTTACCTCCTCCGGTAATTATGGTAACATTCCCGTCCAATCTTTTCATAAATTTTTCTTTTTAATAGCAACAGCAAGTTACTCACTTTTGTTGAGAGCGGCAATACCTCAAATTGGCTATTTTTGGTTGCGGTACTCCTCAATTTGTTCCAGCAGTTCGTCTGTGCGGCGGATTATGTTGTTGTTCATGCGGGTCCCTATGAGGCCGCCGATTATAAGGCCTATTGCGGAGCCTCCAATGTACCACACAAGTTCTTCGCCGAATATTTTGGTTGCTTCGTAAGCCATCCATGCTCCCCATGGGATTATCATGCACCAGGCAAACTTGTCCCAGTTCTTGTAGCGGGTCCTCAAAAGGGTGAGCTCTTTGGCCAGTTCAATCAGGTTGCTTTCAGATAAATTGAGTCTCCAGAGTTTTCTGTGGTATTGGAATGTTTTAAAGGCGGAGAACAGCAGCATCAATGCTGTTGCAGCGCAAAAAAGAGGGGTAAAACCAACAAGGGTGAAGTATCCCGGTGCCCAGATTGCCACTAAAATCCCTACTATAAAGATTACCCTCACTTTCCTGTTAAGTCCGTAAAGTTTTTTCTTCATTGCAGAACGGAGCATTTTTTCGTTCACAATCTTCTGCTGCTCCAGTTTTTTCTTGAGAAGCAACATCTGCTGCTTCATCTCTTCCAGTTCGTATGTATTGTTGTCGTTTATCATGGTAACCTCCTTACTCTATATTGTTCATTTTTTTCAGTTGTTCCCTTATCCTCACAAGGCGCACAGAAACATTCTTTTCGCTGATTCCCACAATTTTCCCAATCTCTGCATAAGAGAGATCCTCCAGCCACAGGAGCACGATTGCCCTGTCGAACGGACCCAATTGGCGTATCCTTTTCTGGAGCATCTTAATTTGTCTGATATCCTCATCCGAATCATCAAACAGGTTGATGTCAAGGCTAAGGGGAATGGCCTTCCCTATGCGTGACTTTTTCTTTTCATACGAGACGCAGGTGTTGAAACTTATCCTCCAGATCCAGGTTCTTATGGAGCTCTCTCCCCTGAATTTTTCAAAGCCGTTCCAGATATTTATAAGTATCTCCTGGAACAGATCCGCCACCTCGTCTTCATCTTTGGAGAACATATAGCACACGGTGTATATTGTTCCCTTGTGTTCCCTCACAACGTTGGTAAATTCTTGTTCAATAGAGTTCATCAAATCTAAAATCTTTATTGTTTACCCAATTAGACAACAGAAAGTCCAATTCACTACAAAATTAGTACATTTGTTTTATGAAAATTTTACGCTATATGCTTTTGGCGTTCCTGGCGGCATTTGTTCTGGCTGCCCGGAGCAGTGTTGCAGTGGGGGAGTGGTACGCTACAACGGTATATCCTGTTGTCTCTGCAGCCCTTTCGTGGAGCGTTTCATGGATTCCGTTCTCTATGGAGGAGGTTTTTGCAGTATTGACAGCATTGCTTGTGGTATGGATCGTATGGCAGGGTATCAGAAACAGGAAAAGGTGGTGGAAGGTAGTGCTCCCCGTAGCGGAAATTGCTATATGGGCAATTATGTGGTTCTATTTTGGTTGGGGAATGAATTATTTCAGGGAGAGCATATATGAAAGGGGATCTGTCGGGAGGCAGCAGTTCAACCAGGAGAAGTTTGAAAAGTTCCTGCAAGGGTATGTGGAGAATCTTAACGGTTCATTTACGGGGGATTCTCTTCCCGATAACTTCAAGGATGATATAAAGGTGCTTTTTGCGCAGATTCCTGCCCGGATGGGGCTTTGTTCCCCGAGGAAATGGCAGCAGAACAAGGAACTCCTTTTCAATGGACTGTATTCTTCTGTGGGGGTGCTTGGATTTATGGGGCCTTTCTTTGCTGAGTTTCAGGTGAATGGGGAACTTCTTCCACGGCAGTTGCCGTTCTGTTATGCCCACGAGCTTTCCCACCTCCTTGGGGTGAGCAATGAGGATGAGGCAAACTTCTGGGCCTACACCATCTGCACAGCCTCGGATATCCCTGCAGTGCGGTACAGCGGATATTTTTCCCTTTTGCCATATGTTCTTTCCAATGCCAGGATGGCACTTTCTCCCGACAGTTATAAAGCGTTGCTCCTCTCTATAAATCCTTCAATCCGGGAACAGTTCAATGCCCAGCAGCAGTACTGGAGGGAAAAGTACAGCCCCCTCCTTGGCTCCCTCCAAAGCTACATGTATGATCTTATGCTCAAAGGAAACAAAATTCCTTCCGGAACAAAGAATTACCTTCAGGTGATAGATCTGATTATGGCAATGGATAATAAAATAAACCTATAGGTTGATTTTGTGTTAAATAATTGCTATCTTTGTGCTGGTATAGAAAATTTATGAAGATGGAGTTTGAGAGATTGACAGATGACGGCCGGTTATGGGCTGTCAAATATGATGCGGAGAAGTCAAATGTATTTGATGAAGTTTTCTCCAGATGGGCAGATGTAGATTGGCTTAAAAAGTTCTTTTCTTCAAATGTTTGTGATTTGGAAAAATATTTCAGGATTACAGATGTAGACATTGCAATATATGATACAATCATTGATGCAGAGCAGATGGAAAGTCTTATCCTAGATATTAATGAAGATGAGTCTTTGGATGAGTTGTTTAGGCCACTTGAAAATTTGAGAAGTTCGGAGATGGTATTGGGAAAGGAAAAAGCTAAGGGTAGAAGGAATAAACATTCGTCATGGTTGCGTCTATATGCTTTGAGACTTCAAGCTAATTACTATATCATTACGGGTGGGGCTATAAAATTGACTCCAACCATGCAGGAAAGGGAACATACCTTGGCAGAACTCTCAAACCTGAATAAAGTGAGGGATAAATTGATTTCCTTAGGAATTTTTGATTATGATGCTTTAAAATCTTGTGATAATGAAACAGATAAGTGAACAATTGGAGATTTTAAGTAAGTATGAGGTAAATACTGATTGGTGTGAAAAAGCAATCTGGCGGAGAAATAACCGTCAATGGTTGCGTTATTCACAATTTATTGCGATGATGGTGCTTAAAAGGCTTGAGGAACTGGGTTATACCCAGAAGCAATTGGCAGAGAAGTTAGGGTGTTCAGCCCAATATGTTTCCAAGATTGTAAAGGGCTCAGAAAACTTGACATTGGAAACCATTTCCAAATTGGAGCAGGTGTTGGAAATTGATATTCTGAAAAGTTCTCTATCCTTAAAATATAATTATGAAACGGATGATAATCCGTCCATAAGGATTGTTGCTGAGCCGGAAGGGGAAAAATACGGTAAATAAAGAGTCTGATTCAATAATCAGACTCTTTTTGTTCAACAGGGCTTATTATTGTCAGTCCCCCTCCTCAAGCTGGAATATTTCTTCAAGAGGTTTTCCAAAGTGGCGGGCAATCTTAAGGGACAGGAGGGTTGAGGGGACGTATTTGCCGGCTTCAATGGAGTTGATTGTTTGTCGGGAAACACCAACTGCTTCTGCCAGTTCCTGTTGGGTTATGTCTTTGATGGCCCGTTCTATGCGTAGTGTGTTTTTCATTTCAGGTTCCTCCTTAATTTGTGCATTGAAAGGTTGAACTTTATTATGTATAGGGTGAAGAAAATGTACGGCATTACAAATGAGTAGGACAGGAATGAGATGCCGTATATGGTAATGATTCCTAATGTGTACAGTACTGCAGTAACCCAGAAACTCCATACGAATGCATTTTGCCTCTCAACAGGTGTCATTTCGTCTTCGTCCTTTTCTTTTGAAAGGGCAACAAATACAATGGAGATGAGCAGTCCGAGCATTGCAATTTCATCAAGCGGATCTGTTTCTATTATATTGAACATTGAGTTTTCAAGGCCTCCGTCGCCAATTACTGAGAGTACAGGGATGTTGCATAAATTGTAATCCCATGCTCCGGGTACAAAAAGAAGCCATAGGCATGCCAGTACAAATGGAATGGCCAAGCACATTCCAATCTTCTTGAATTTTGCGGGTAATAGGTAATTGTTTTTCATAACGTAATTTTTTAAAGTTACCAATTCAGTTATGGAATTCCAATGCAAAGATAAATATATTTTCCAAAATGTAAAACAAAGTTTACAAAAAGTATAAGAAATTTTACTAAAGATGTATTGATTAATACAATAATAGCTGATAATCAATAAGTTGTACAAGAAGACGACGTCACAAAGAAAAAATTGCTAACTTTACAACAGACAAAAACATTTTACCATGAAGAAGATTTTATTGGTTTTGGCCATTAAGGTTGTGGCGGGGGCTGTGCGGGTGCAGGCTCAGCCGCTAAGTTATGAGAAAGGGGAGTTTGTTTCAAAGAATACCGGGGATACCTTGTTGTACAGGTATCTTGTGCCGGAGAATGTGCAGAAGGGGAAGAAGTATCCGCTTGTAATATTCCTGCACGGTTCCGGTGAGAGGGGAAATGACAATCAGGCGCAGCTGTTCCACGGCAGCGGGCAGTTCATAAATCCGGTGAACAGGGAGAAGTATCCTGCTTATGTCCTGTTTCCGCAGTGTCCTGCCGGAGTACCTGGTGCATATATGCCGGGGCTTCAGACACTGGTTCCTGCAGATATGCCTTTGGATCCGCCTCAGGCTCCAATCGTTACACTGTTGCTTGAGCTGATTGATTCATATATTGCCCTCCCGAATGTGGATCCCCGCAGGGTATACATTATGGGTATCTCAATGGGTGGAATTGCCACATTTGATATAGTCTCAAGATATCCGCAGAAGTTTGCCGCTGCAATTCCAATTTGCGGCTCTGTAAATCCGCAAAGGCTTGTGAATACCAAGGGGGTTGCGTGGAGAATTTTCCACGGTGACAATGACCAGGCAGTTACAGTTGAGGGCTCCAGGGAGGCATACAAGGCATTGCGCAAAGCAGGCCTTGATGTGGAGTATTTTGAGTTCCCGGGCTGTACCCACAACAGTTGGAACCCTGCATTCAACCGCCCGGATTTTATGCAGTGGCTGTTCAAACAGAAAAAGTAGAGGAAATGAAGAGATTGAGTATATTGTTTGCGGCAATGTTGCTGATTGCATCATGCGCACCCAAGGGCAAACCGTTTTTTGTACAGATATCGGATCCGCAGCTGGGATTCATGAACCTCTCGGCAGACTATTCTCCGGAGGCTGAACTGTTTGCCAAGGCCATTGCGCAGGTGAATGCCATGGATCCGGAATTTGTTGTAATTACAGGAGATTTTATACAGTGGCGCACAGATACATCTGCCTTGGCGGCATTTGACTCGTTGCGTACATTCTTTGACGGGGATACTCCAGTTTATTACCTTCCCGGCAACCACGATGTGGGGAATGATGCCCTGGGGTGGGAAGTTGAGGCATTTGTAAAGAGGTATGGCCACGACAGGTTTGTGCACAAAACGGCTGATTACACCGTTATAGGTTTCAATACCAGTGTTATAAAGGCTCAGACGGAGGCAGAACCGGCAGAGTATGCATGGCTGGAGGAGCAACTGAAGGGCGCAGACCAAAAGAAACCTATAATCCTGGCTGCCCACTTCCCAATATTCACCGTTGTTCCCGACGAGCCCGAGACATACGAGAACCTTCCCCTTCCAATGAGGGAGAAATACATGGCCCTTTTTGAGAAATATGGGGTTGATACCTATTTGGCGGGGCATCAGCACAAATGTATGGGGGCTCAGCATAACGGGATCGATTATGTAATTGCAAGTGCCCTTGGAAGGCAGTTGGGAAGCGATACCCACGGATATACAATTGTAACGGTAGAGGATGGCAAAGTTGCATGCAGATATGTTACGGTAGAAGAAATGGAGAATAAATAACATTAAATATAGAAGAGATGTTGAAGATAGGAGACAAAATGCCACAGTTTGAGGTGGTGGACCAGAATGGAAACACAGTAAGTTCACAGGATTTTATCGGGAAGAAGACAATAATCTATTTTTACCCGAAGGACAATACATCCGGCTGTACTGCCGAGGCATGCAACCTGCGTGACAATTATGATGCATTGGTAGCGGCAGGCTATAATGTTGTTGGTGTAAGTAAAGACAGCGCAGCTTCACATACCAAATTTATAGAGAAGCACTCATTGCCATTTACTTTGCTTGCAGATACAACAACCCAAATGCAACAGGTTTTTGGTGTTTGGGCAGAGAAGAAACTCTACGGCCGCACCTATATGGGAACCCTCCGCCAGACATTCATCTTTAACGAGGAGGGAATCCTTGTTGAAATTATTGAAAAGGTGAATACAAAGGACCATGCTGCGCAGATATTAAAATAATTGTCGGGAAGAAAAATATGAGAACGGCAATATACGGAGCAGGCTCCCTCGGTACCATTCTGGGAGCCTTCATTACAAAGAACGGCGGGCAAGTAGACCTTGTAAACCGCAACAAGGCGCACGTTGAGGCGCTGCAGAAAGAGGGTGCAAAGGTTATAGGAACCATGAATTTTACCCAGAAGGTAACAGCATATACTCCCAATGAAATGAACGGGTTATATGATGTAATCTTCCTTATGACCAAGCAGCAGCACAATACCGAGGTGGTAACTTCCATCAAGGAATTCCTTGCTCCCAGTGGAGTGATAGTTACCCTGCAGAATGGAATCCCTGAGCTGCAGATTGCAGATATAGTTGGGGAAAACCGTGTGCTGGGATGCACTGTAGCGTGGGGAGCAACCCTTAAGGAACCGGGAGTATGTGAACTTACCAGTGCTCCCGACAGCCTTACATTTTCATTGGGTTCACTTACACCTGGAGAACACCCTTTGTTGCCAAAGGTAAAGGAATTGCTCCAGATGATGGGCCCGGTGGAACTCGATGCAAACTTTATAGGTACCCGCTGGAGCAAACTTCTCATAAACTCTGCATTCTCCGGAATGAGTGCGGTGCTCGGATGCACATTTGGAGAGGCTGCAAAAGACAGGGCTTCCCGAAAAATTGTACAGGCCCTCATAAAGGAGTGCATTGATGTGTGTGCAGCAGGAGGAATAAAAATTGAACCGGTACAGGGAAAGGATATTGTAAAACTGCTCGACTACAGCAATCCTGTAAAGAAAGCAATATCAAACTTCATAATCCCTATAGCCATACGCAAACACGCACTTCTACGTGCCAGCATGCTGCAGGATCTTGAGAAAGGGAAACTTACAGAGGTGGATGCAATAAATGGTGTGGTATCAGCATTTGGCAGGAAGGTGGGTTGCCCAACCCCAATGAATGACAAGGTGGTGGAGATTGTCCATAGGATAGAGAAAGGGGAACTGAAACCCCAATTCGCAAACCTTAAACTGTTTTAATGATGAGAAGAGTTGTGTTGACGGTTGCCCTGCTGTTTGTTGCTGCAGGTTGCATGTTTGCCCAAAGTGGTGCGGCGGGCAAGTTCGCCGGCTACTGGAATGGAGTCCTTTCTGTTGGAGGACAACAGATAAAGATGGAGTTCGGGATCATGGAGAGTGGGGAGAGCATTGTGGGAACCATGGCTGCCCAGGGGCAGAAGGGTATACCTGTAGATGTGACGGTTAAGGGAGATTCCCTGAGCCTGCAGGTAAAACCGCTCAACATGACATATGCGGGTGTGAAGTTTGGGGCAAATGTTATGGGAACATTCTCCCAGAACGGATTTACAACAGCAATGATGCTGTTCCCCGGCAAAATACAGAGGAACAGGCCACAGGCGCCAAAGGCCCCTTATCCGTATGTTACAGAGGAGGTGACATTCACCAACGGGGCGGAAGGTTCACAACTCTCCGGTACAGTAACCTACCCTGTGGGGTATGAAAAAATGAAGCCCCGCAAGGTGCCTGTAGTGGTTATGGTTACAGGGAGCGGCCTGCAGAACAGGGATGAGGAGGTATTTGACCACAAACCGTTTGCTGTAATAGCAGATTGGCTGGCCCGCAATGGCATTGCATCGCTCAGATATGATGACAGGGGAGCCGGAAAATCTGCCGGGCCGCTGGAGAATGCAACCTCCAAAAACTATGCGGCAGATGCCAAGGCGGCTGTAGAGTATGTGAGAGGGTTGAAAAAGTTTGGCAAGGTTGGAGTCCTCGGGCACAGCGAGGGTGGCACAATTGCCCTTATGCTGGCTGGAGAAGGTATTCCAGACTATATCATTTCAATGGCCGGTGTGGCCACTCAGGGAGTTGAATGCATTGTATGGCAGAATGTTGCACTTCTGGAGCAGCAGGGGGTGCCTGAGCAGATGAGAAGTGATTATGGCAAGGCCTTGCGTGGAATATATGCCCAAAGGGGGAAAAATGGCGGTCCTGTTGCCGAGGCAGAGAAGTTTGTGCAGCAGATGTGCAGCAGTGAGGGGTTGAAATTGCCTCCGCAGTTTGTTGCAAATCTGGTAGCAGTTGCATCTCTGGAGAGTCCGTGGATAGACTTTTTTGTGGCTTATGATCCGGCAGAGGCCGTTGGAAAGATAAAATGCCCGGTAATGGCTGTGAACGGCACTCTGGATATGCAGGTGCCTGCAGAAAACCTTCAGGTACTGGGCAAGCTGCTCCCGCCAAATGCAAAAAACATGATTAAGGAGTACCCTGGCAAGAACCATCTTTTCCAGAACTGCACAAAAGGGAACTCCCTCCAGTATGAAGAAATTGAGGAAACAGTCTCCCAGGATGTATTGCAAGATATTTCCAATTGGATAAAGGAATTGTAATGAAAAAGGCTACCCGCGGGCAGCCTTTTCTTTTGCTTAGAACCGTTTAACCCTTATGTGGCATTCGGGTTCTATGTTGTGTACAACGCAGTAGTTCTGGTGGTACTCTTCTGCCACCCAAAACTTCCCTGCCGGGGTAACTTTTGTAACCACATGGTAGCCCTTTTCTTTCAGTATCCCGATGATTTTTTCTGCACACTCCTTTTCTTCCGGGGTGCTGTAGAAAATCTCTGAGCGGTACTGTGGCCCTTCATCCACTCCCTGACGGTTGAGTTGGGTAGGGTCGTGGATCTCCATGAAGAGTTTCAGGAGGGTTTCATAATCCACTGCTTCCGGATTGTAAGTAATCTCCACTGTCTCTGCATGACCGGTTGTCCTGCTCTTTACCTGCTGGTATGTAGGATTCTCAATATGGCCTCCCATATATCCTGAGACCACATCCAGTACCCCTTCCTGTTGCTGCATGAGGTGCTCTGTTCCCCAGAAGCATCCCCCTGCAAAATATGCCTTCTTTTCCATATGTTGACAAAGTTACTAAAAAAATGTAACTTTGTTGTTGGTAAAAAAGATACGAGATTTATGTACTTGCACAAAGAACTTGAGACAATGTCGCGCGGAGAGATTGCAAAGCTGCAGCTGGAGAGGTTACAGAAGACCGTGAGACATTGCATGAATTCCCCTTTCTATAAAAAAAGATTTGAGGAGAACGGTTTGTCTCCCGACGATATAAAGTCGTTGGATGACCTGAAGAAGATACCTTTTACCACCAAACAGGATTTGCGTGATACATATCCCTTTGGGATAGCATCTGTACCTCTTGAGAAGGCGGTGCGTCTTCACTCTTCCAGCGGTACCACGGGAAATCCTACGGTAATCATACACACACAGAAAGATCTGGATGAGTGGGCCAATGCGGTTGCACGATGCCTCCACATGGTGGGGTTGCGTCCGGGGGATGTATTCCAGAACTCGTCGGGATACGGAATGTTTACAGGTGGATTGGGATTCCAGTATGGCGCGGAGAGGCTTGGGATGATGACAGTTCCGGCTGCTGCAGGAAATACCAAGAGACAGCTGAAGTTCATTACGGATTTTGGGACAACTGCACTTCATGCCATTCCAAGTTATGTTACCCGCATTTACGAGATGATGGAGGAGTTGGGGATAGATCCGCGCAGGGATACAAAGCTCAAGACCCTTATCATTGGTGCCGAGCCCCATTCTGAGGAGCAGCGCCGCAGGATAGAGGAGATGATGGGAGTGAAGGCATACAACTCGTTTGGAATGTCGGAGATGTGCGGCCCGGGTGTGGCCTTTGAGTGCCAGGAGCAGAACGGACTCCATATATGGGAGGATTATTATATTGTTGAGATTATAGATCCGGATACTTTGCAGCCTGTTCCTGAGGGTGAGATTGGCGAGCTGGTACTTACTACCATCAACCGTGAGGGTATGCCGCTTCTTCGTTACCGTACCCGTGACCTTACCCGCATCCTTCCTGGAGAGTGCCCGTGCGGACGCCATCATGTGAGACTGGACCGTATGAAGGGCAGAAGCGATGACATGATTATCCTCAAGGGTGTGAATATATTCCCTATACAGATTGAAACCATCCTTATGCAGTTCAAGGAGCTGGCTTCAAATTACCTCATTACCCTTGAGACCAAGGATACAAATGATGAGATGATGATTGAGGTGGAGCTTGAGCACTTTGATGAGGATTACGGCAAGATGCAGAGACTTACACGTGAGATTACCCGCCTGCTGAAGGATGAGATACTTGTTACCCCGTATGTGAAGCTTGTTCCTAAGGGCACGTTGCCGCAATCTGAAGGAAAGGCAGTGAGGGTAAAGGATTTGAGAAAACCGTTCTAAAAAGGAGATTATGACTGTACAGCAAATATCAATTTTTGTAGAGAACAAACAGGGTACCCTGCTTAAGGTGCTTGAGTTGTTGAAGGAGGCCAACATACAGCTTGTGGCTTCTACCATTGCCGATACCGTGGAGTACGGCATATACCGCATTATCTGTTCCGAGCCGCAGCGTGCCTTTACAACATTGAAGGGAGCGGGCATCTCTGTTGCCATTTCAGATGTGTTTGCCCTTACATTGGATAATGTGCCGGGGCGTGCCGCCGATGCAGTGCGTATGCTTACGCAGGAGGGAATAGGAATCACCTATATGTATTCATTCCTGTATGAGGGGAAGGGTATCCTCATTTTCAGGACCGATAATCCCGACAAAACCCGTAATGTAATAGAGAGCAACAATCTCTCATATATTACAGGTGAAGATTTGACAAAGTAAAAACATAATATATATGAGACCTGAATTTTTGAAACCGGGAGATACAATAGGTGTAATGGCAATTGCCTCTGCACCGTCACAGGCTCAGCTGGCTGCCAACTGGAAAGAGCAGCTGGAGAGCTGGGGCCTTAAAGTTAAAGTTGCAAAACACATTACAGCCACATATCCGGGAGATTTTGCCGGAACCCACGCTCAGCGTGCACAGGATCTGGAGGAGATGCTGCTGGATCCTGAGGTAAAGGCAATAGTATCCATCAGAGGCGGTTACGGTACAATGCACACCATAAAGAACCTCAACCTTGAGCTTTTTAAAGAGAATCCTAAATGGCTGATAGGATATTCAGACATCACTATCCTCCACTATGCCCTCCAGAAAATGGGCATTGAGTCAATCCACGGGGCAATGCCCGGTACATTCCAGGAGGAGTTTGACGGCTTCTCTCAGAACTCCCTCAAGGATGCACTGTTTGGAAAGGTTGCGGCGTACACCACAAACCCCCACCAGTACAATGTGAAAGGTGTAGCCCAGGGACGCCTAATTGGAGGTAACCTTACCCTTATGAGAAACCTTGTTGCCACCCCTAACGACCATAACTTTGATGAACCTACAATCCTGTTCATTGAGGATATAGACGAGAGGATGTACACCATAGACAGCAAACTGTGGCATTTGCGCGAGTGCGGCCATTTGGCAAAATGCAAAGGAATTATTGTGGGATATTTCACAGATACAAGAGAAGAGGACCAGTGGCAGAGAAATGTCCTGGATCTTATCAACGAGTACACAGCACCGCTGGGCATCCCTGTAATGTTCAACTTCCCTTGCGGACACGAACATCCCAATGCCAGCATCTATCTTGGCCGCCAGGTGGAGATGTCTGTGGGCGAGAGCGGCGGAGTGTTGAGATTCTTGTAGAATTTTACGCAAAATGAAATATGCAGAACCTAAATAGTTCTGCATATTTTGTTTATAAGGGCTTTATCCGCATTGCATTCGTTGCTGAGTTCTATATGCCAACCAACCTCTTCCTTGAGGAGTTTTGAGGTTGAGGCCTGTGGTCCTACATTCCAGGTGAGGAGTATCACTTTTGTTTTTAGTGCATTCAGTTTGCGGGCAAGCATCTCGTGGTCTGCATCACCGGTAATGAGGATTACAAAATCAAAGTTGCGGATGGTTGAAAGTTCGTATGTGGCAAGGGCAAACCATACGTCAATACCTTTTTCAACTACTGTTATGCCGTCCTTTTTTTCAAGCTCCCTCAGGTGCTTGTAATGGAATACGACATCGTTTTCAATCAGTGTGTCTTCAAATGCCCTTTCCGAGTAAAGCAGGTGTTTTTCGTTTGCATCGCTGGCCCTGTAGCGTCCCCTGAAGTAGTGGGCTTCTGTAATGGGGATGTCGTTGAGGGGAATGTTGTATGCGCCGGAAATCTTTTCCCTTATATACTGGAAAAGGCTTTTTATGTCCATACGCATTGAGAGTTGCTTCTGCAGCCCTTCATTTATTTTTGCATAGTATCCTCCATCTATGAAGATTCCTATTGAGTATTGTTGCGGTTTCATATTGTGTATTCTTTAATGTTTTATGCTTCATTGTGCCCCAGAGGGTCGGATATTGAGATGTGCACCTCTTCTGGGCGTATCTGTTCTGGGTACAGTACAATGAGGTTGTTTCCGTGCAGGTATTTTGAGAGAAGGGAAGGTAGTCTCTCAAATGAATTGTCGTATGAAATTGAGCCTTTGCGGGCACAGACAACTACGGCCAGATGAGAGTCTTGCATGTTCTCCTGAATGGTGTAGAAATCATTCCAGAATTCCATTACCGTGTATGAGGCCAGCCCTGCGGCAGAGTATTTGGATGCTACCTCCTTAAGGTAGTTGAGAGTTCCACTCTCTGCGTAGAAACATATTCCGCATCCCAGCTGTGATGCCATACGGCTCAGGTGGTCTATCCATTTTACAAAACCTGTCTCATATTCTGCCTGAGGGGGAACGGCAACATGTATCTTCCTTATTGTTGTTGAAGGTACAAGATAGCGGGCAATCATCACCTCCTTGCAGGTGCCTTTGAGTACCCCTTCGGTGAGTTTTCCAAAGAAGGAGTCTATGATGTTTGCTTTCCAGTGGAGTCCTATTACCAGGTTGGTTGCGTTGTACTCCTCTGCGGAGTGAATGATGCCGCAGGCAACGCTCAGATCATATCGGGAAACAGGTGTTACCTTAACATCTGCGGAGGCTGCAATCATTGCTGCCTTCTCAAGGTTCTTTTCCCCCTGCTGTTTTCTCTCCTGTATGTTCTTGTTGTCGGTTACAACACTCAGGGCAACCAGCGGACGGCCCAGTTTGCGGTCCCTTATCATAAGGGCAAGGTTCATGAGGTTCTCGGTGGTCTCCGGGTTTGCCACAGGTATGAGAATCTGCTCCGGAAGTTCATCTTCCCCCTCCTTTGTGTCATTGAACTGGAGTTTCTCCTCAAGGGCAAATTTCCTTGCAGAGCGCTCGGTGGCAAGAGAACTTATTATGCAGGAGAAGAGGATCATTACAATTGTTCCGTTGAGGACATCGTCGTTTATGAGCCTTTCACCGTTTTCCATTACTATCTGATGGCCAACCAGCACGGCGGCAAGGGTTGCAGCCGCAGAGGCACTGCTCAGGCCAAAAACCATATTCCTCTCGTTCTTTTTCATCCCGAAAAGTTTTTGGGTTACAAATGCTCCAATCCATTTGCTTCCAATGGCAACAATTGTCATTATTACGGCAACCTTGAGTGTGCTGCCACCGGTGAAGAGAGCATTCACGTCAATCATCATTCCCACACCAATGAGGAAATAGGGGATGAAGATTGCATTCCCGACAAATTCCAGCCTGTTCATAAGAGGTGATACGTGCGGTATGAGCCTGTTGAGGACAATACCGGTAAGGAATGCACCCAGGATACCTTCCATCCCTACAAACTGCATGAGTCCCGCTCCTAGGAATACCATGGAGAGGACAAAGACAAACTGCATTATGTTGTCGGAGTAGTTGCGGAAGAATACCCTTGCAATTATCGGGAAGACAAATATTATGAATGCTGTGAGGAGGGTTACCTTAATGCCCATCATTACCCAGAACATGCCTGAGGTGTCTCCCTTGTACATTCCGCTTATTATGGCAAGTCCTATGAGGGCGAGGGTATCTACAATTATGGTTCCTCCAATGGTGATGTTCACGCTGCGCAGCTTGGAGAGGCCATAACGGCTGATGATGGGGTAGGAAATGAGGGTGTGGGAGGCGTACATGCAACCCATGATGATTGATGTGGTGAGCCCGAAGTTGAGCAGTTTCATGCAGCTCCACATACCTATTCCAAAACGTATTATAAAGGAAAGGATACCGAATATGATACCCTTGGACTTGTTTTTCTTGAAGTCCTCCATGTCCATCTCCAGACCGGCCAGGAACATGATGTAATAAAGGCCTACCTCTCCAAAGAGTTCAAAGCTGCTGTCCCTCTCAAGGATGTTGAACCCGTATTCTCCAATGGCAACACCGGCAAGGATCATTCCTATGATATGCGGGATGCGGAGCCTTTCCAGTATCATTGGGGCAAAGAGTATGATGAGGAGTACCAGGAAGAAAATCCAGGTAGGGTCTGTGATTGGAAGTGTCGTTACAGTATCGTGAAACATAGGTTGTCCAAATTTTGGTTTTTGTAAATATACAAAATATTTTAACTTTACCTTTTGTAAAGGACAGGTAATTTATGATGTGACAGGAATGCGGTAATTTTTTTTGGGGATAAGTGTTGCAATTGTAAAAAATATTCCTATCTTTGCAATCCCAATACGGACCTGCGGGCGTGGCGTAATTGGTAGCCGCGCTAGACTTAGGATCTAGTGCCGAGAGGCGTGGGGGTTCGAGTCCCTTCGCCCGCACAGAAACCCAGCTGAAAAGCTGGGTTTTTTGTTTTATGTGGTGTGGCATTTTCTGGTAATGTTGATCTTTTGTCGGGAAAAATTGTTATATTTGTGAAAATGTGTCTTTTATGGAGGATTTTATTCTTAGGGAGATAGACAAGTTGGGGGAGATGCTTGCCCTTGTTGCCCGCAAGTTGGGGCTTCTTGATGGTGGTGTTCCGTGTTATACTTTAAGGGATGTGAAGGCTGAGTTTGGCAGTGCGGGTTTCCCTGTGGATATTGATGCTGTTCTGCAGCATGAGAATCCTATATGGTATCTTATTGAGACCCATAAGATTACGGATTATGCCCTTGAGACATTTGTGGAGATTCTTTTCCACTCGGATGCGGATGAGGCGGTTAAGGAGGCTCTCCTCAATGATGCCATAGCATACCTGGGCGGCAAGGGGTATGTTTCGTTCAAATTGTATTCCCTAAAAGGGTAGGTTTCCTACAGTAGGGTAAGGGCGGCCAGGTAATCGTAATGCTCCCCTTCTTCAACCATCTCTGCCTTGAACCCGTATTGTGAGGCGTATAGCGAGAGGGTCTGGAAATCTATGTACAGCCAGTCGAATGTGTTTCCCTTTACCTGTTTGTACTGCATGCGGAAGTCTACCTCGCCGTAGTAGTTGCCGTTGAGGTCTATCTGGTAACTGCCGTCCTCATCTTCAAACAGATATTTCAGGTCACTGGAATCCATATATACAACCCCTCCCGGTTTGAGGATCTGTTTCATTTTTGTAAAGAATTTCCCCATGTTCTCCACCTTCCCGATGATTCCTGAGCCGTTCATGAGCATAAGTACAGTATCGTAAGCCTGTACGGCAGGGTGACTGAATAGGTCTGTATTTGATACATTTTTTACACCCCTTTTCTCCATTACCTCTACCGATAGCGGTGATATGTCTATGGCATTCACCTCTTTGCCCATATCCTGAAGTGCCAGCGAGTGGCACCCGCTCCCCGCTCCGCAATCCAGAATTTTCCCTTTTGCCAGCAGCAGCGCCTTCTGCTCAAGTGGGGCCATTTGCCCGAATGTCCTGAACAGGTGCTTTACCGGAATCTCGTCCTCATCAAACTGTGAGGAGAATACCCTCAGCTTCGCCGCCTTGCCTTTCTCAAAAAAATCTGCTATGGCCCTTCCCATAGGGTCGTTCTGTGGTGTAAGTAGATTGCTCATTTTATTTGCCATGTTTTTTGCAAAGGTACATTTTTTTTGTGACGTCGTCTTTTTTTACAATTGGCTGTTTTACAGCCAATTGTAAAATCATCTCCCACGTGTAAGGTGGGAGATGATTTTTTATTTTGCTGATTTTCAGCAAAATGTAAAAAAAGACGACGTCAACAAAAACGCTTTATATTTGTATTCTTTTTTTAAGGTAACAGTTTTATGGAAAGTATAAAGGAGATATTCAAGATAGGGAAGGGGCCTTCCAGCAGCCATACCATGGGTCCGAGGAAGGCGGCAATGATTTTTAAGGAGAGAAATCCACAGGCGGCCAGGTTTGAGGTTACACTGTACGGGAGCCTTGCTTCTACCGGCAAGGGACACCTTACCGATGTTGCAATTGAGGATGTTTTCGGGAAGGAGAACTGCACTATCCACTGGAGGGGGAACATTTTTCTTCCGCAGCACCCTAACGGGATGCTGTTTGAGGCGTTTGCTCCCGACGGAATAAAGATTGACCACTGGACCACATTCAGTATAGGTGGCGGTGATATAAGCGACAGCGGGGTGAGGCCCGAGAAGGAGACTATTTATCCCCATCACAAGATGACAGATATCCTCAACTGGTGCAAGAACAACGGTACCACTTTCTGGGAGTACGTGCAGATACACGAGGAGAGTGACATTTATGATTATCTGAACGAGGTTTGGAAAGTGATGAAGGCTGCAATTGAGAATGGCCTGGAGGAGGAGGGTGTGCTTCCTGGCGGTCTGCATCTTGACAGGAAGGCATCTTCATTTTACATTAAGGCGCAGGGGCACCAGGGCTCCATGCAGCGCAGGGCGATGACTTTTGCGTTTGCGTTGGCGGTAGCCGAGGAGAATGCGTCGGGAGGAACAATTGTAACGGCTCCTACTTGCGGTTCTTGCGGGGTATTGCCTGCTGTACTGCATCTGGACCAGAAGTTTTACGGTTTCTCCGATAAAAGGGTGCTTAAGGCCATTGCTACTGCAGGCCTTATAGGTACAATCATTAAGACAAATGCATCAATTTCAGGTGCAGAGGTGGGGTGCCAGGGTGAGATCGGTTCTGCTTGCTGTATGGCTGCAGGTGCCTCTACCCAACTTTTTGGCGGTACACCTATGCAGATTGAGTATGCTGCTGCAATGGGTATGGAGCATTTCCTCGGCCTTACATGTGATCCTGTTTGCGGGCTTGTACAGATTCCTTGCATTGAGAGGAATGCCTTTGCGGCAACCAGGGCGGTTGATGCAAATGTGTATGCCCTGATGACAGACGGAAACCACCGTGTATGCTTTGACAATGTGATTGAGGTTATGAAGCGTACAGGCAAGGATCTCCCAAGCCTTTACAAGGAGACCGCCGAGGGCGGCCTTGCAGACGTTGTCTTCGTGCACAATTAGCTGTGTTACAGATAAATAAAAAATGGAGCCTCATGAGGCTCCATTTTTTATTTTGTTGAATTTCAACCTGTTGTACACGAAGACAACGTCACTACTCACCCTTTGCAAGAGGTGATGGAACATTGTAAACGCGGGTTGCAAGCTCCTTGTCAATCATAAGCAAACCGTATTTGTTGCCCTCTACAGCATCAAGCTGGTCAATGATCTCCTGTGCGCTCTCCTCTTCCTCAACCTGCTCGTCAATGAACCATTTAAGCATGTTCTGAGCTGCGTAGTCCTTCTCCTCAAGTGCCAGCTCGTAAAGGGCTGTAATTAGGGAAGTAACTTTTTTCTCGTGAACCAAAGTGTCCTTGAATGCCTCCAAAGAGTCTTTCCACTCTGTCTGTACTGCATCAATAGGAGCAAGTTTTACCTCATTGCCTCTTGCGAGTACGTGGTTCATCATAATCTCTGCGTGAGCCTGCTCCTCCTGGAACTGGATCTTGAACCAGTTAGCCACACCTTTCTGTCCTCTTGCAGCAGCATCCATAGACATTGAAAGGTATAGGTAAGCAGACCATAGTTCTGCGTTAATCTGGGCATTGAAAGCCTTACATAATTTCTCGCTAAGCATATCTTTAAATTTTTTAGGTTCTTAATTCTTCTGCAAATATAGTAAATAAAATTTACTAAACAATAATTATTATAAAATAATTTAATTTTCCCGAAAGTCTCCGATATCCGTACTTACAACAATTAAAGGCTCTTGATGTTCAACTCGTTGTAAATGTTCTTGCCCTCAGGGGTGTACATATGGTCGAGCCTGTCTGCGTATGCTTTCTCAACTTTTCCCCTTACAACTTTCATTGTACTGTTTATCATACCGTTCTGCTCGGTAAATGGCTCAGGAAGTACAGCAAATGTGCTTGGAAGCCATCTGTGAGGGAACATTGTCTCAAGTTCGCCACCTTTCTCAAAAGCAGCAAGCTGCTCGCGGATACCCTTGATTGCAGCCTTCTTGCCCTCCTCATCTTTCAATGAAAGGCCCTGCTCCTTAAGGAATGCGTTGATCTTATCCTTGTTTGGAACAATAAGGGCTGTAGTATAAGGGCTCTGGTTGTTGTAAAGGATAATGTTGTCTATGAATGCCGAGTGCTCAACAACTGCCTCCTCAATTCCCTCTGGGCTGTATTTCTCACCGTCGCTGGCAATAAGAAGGCTCTTGAAGCGGCCAAGAACATAAAGAAGGCCGTCTTTGCCCATATAGCCAAGGTCACCTGTGTAAAGCCATCCGTCCTTCACTGTCTGTGCGGTTGCCTCAGGATTTCTCCAGTAACCTGCCATCACGTTCTCGCCTTTAACAACAATCTCACCTTTCTCGCCTACAGGAAGTGCATTTCCGTCAGAATCGCAGATCTTAATCTCAAGAGGTTTTACAAGTACGCCGCTTGAACCGAAACGGTGTCTCTTAGGGCCGTTTGAAGAAAGTACTGGGGTTGCCTCGCTCAAGCCGTAGCCCTGGAACATAGGGATACCAATTGCACAGTAGAATTTCTGAAGGTCCTTGTCAAGAAGTGCGCCGCCTCCTACAAAGAATTTGAGCTCGCCGCCAAAGTTCTCCCTAACTTTTGAGAACAGGATCTTGTCATAAAGTGCAACAAGAGGCTTGAGGAAAATTCTCCAGCCTTTTGATTCCGCATTTCCGTTGCCATAATAAATCTGTGCAATGTTTACAGCCTGGTTGAACATCTTCACAACTTTAGGACCTTTGGCCTTAATGCCGTTCTCAATGTTCTTCTTGAAAGTTTTTGCCAAAGAAGGAACACTCAAGATAAAGTGAGGTTTCACCTCCTTGATGTTCAGAGGAATGTTCTTCAAAGTCTCCATTGGGGTTCTTCCCACCTGAACAGTAGCGGCAGTTGCACCCTGTGCCATCATAATGTAGAATCCTACCACGTGGGCAAAGCAGTGGTCCAAAGGAAGTATGATAAGGGTTCTCCAGGTCTGGTCAATGTCTATGAGGGTAAGTGACTGCTCCACATTGGAAGTGTAGTTCCTGTGGGTAAGGATAACACCCTTAGGGTCTGCTGTTGTTCCCGACGTATATGTGATGGTAGCATAATCATCATTCTGTATTGACTGCGGAACAGAAAGGAACTCCTCCATGGTGTGGCTCTTGAGGAACTCTTCACCCATCTTTGACACTTCCCCGACAAAAATTTCCTTCTCCTGATATGTATCAATCTGGTCCAATACTATTACCTTTTCAACCAAAGGCAACTTGTCGATGATAAGTCTGATTTTGCCAAGCTGCTGCTTGGAAACCATAATATATTTTACCATTGCGTGCTCAAGACGGAAAAGAAGGTCGTTGCTCTCCTCAAGCTTAATTGAAAGAGGAACGTTGATTGCGCCTGCATAGAACATGGAAAGTTCTCCAATCACCCACATGTTCCTACCCTCTGAAAGTAGGGCCATAGTATCTCCTTTCTTTACGCCAAGAGCCTGAAGGCCAGCGCCCAAAGCATAAACTTTCTCTTTTACCTGAGCATAAGTAGTAGGTTCAAACTCCTTACCCGTCTTCTCCAGCAGGAATGCATTGTTAGGGTAAAGTTTTACCGAATTCTCAAATAAATCAATAATTGTTTTCTTCATGTTATTAGGTTTTATCAATCGGTAAAGATAAATAAAATTTTTTATCTTCCATCATATAGGTGTGGCAGGCGGCTTGTACTTGTTATTTAGGTAAAATTTTACTACCTTTGCGCCCTATTTTTAGGGAACACCCAATTCATTGATTAATAAATAAATAAAAATATAAAGATGAAAGTTGAACAAGTAAAGATTAACGATTTGACTTATCAGTTGAACGTTAATATTGAGAAAGCTGATGCTCAGGACAAGAAGAAAAAAGCTTTGAACGAGTACAGAAAGAAAGTTGAGATAAGAGGTTTCCGTAAAGGTATGGCCCCTATGTCTCTAGTTGAGAAAATGCACGGTGTGCAGGCTTTGGTTGAGAGCGTTAACCAGATGATTTCTGAGGCTATCAACAACCACATTGCAGAGAACAAACTTAACATCTTGGGTGAGCCGCTTCCAAACGAGGAGAAACAGAAATCTATCGATTGGGAGAACGATGAGAGCTACGAGTTCGTATTTGACATTGCTCTTGCTCCAAAGGTAGAGTTCACTTTGGATTCAAATGATAAAATCGTTTCATACAATGTAACCGTTTCTGACGAGGCTAAGAAGGCTTACAAGTCAAACATGCTTAAACAGTACGGCAAACTTGAGAACATTGATGCTGTAAAGGATGAGGAGAGCTTCATCGTTGCAGACCTTGAGCAGGGCGAGACCAAAATTGAGGGTACTTACATCACTCTAAGACAGATGCAGGAGCAGGCTTCAAAAGACCAGTTCCTTGGCAAGAAAGTTGGCGAGAGCTTTGAGGTAAACGTAAACGAGACTTTCACAAACGACACAGACAGAGCTGCACTTCTAAAAGTTAAGAAAGAGGAGCTTGCATCTGTAGAGCCTATGTGGAAAGTAACCGTTAAAGAGGTTAAGACTTTTGTTGAGGCTGAGCAGAACCAGGATCTTTATGACAGAATCTTTGGCGAGGGCAACGTTAAGAGCGAGGCTGAGTTCGACGCTAAAGTTGAGGAGAGATTGGCTCAGGAGTACAAACAGGAGGCAGACTTCCGCTTTGTACTTGACGCAAGAGAGTACCTTTTGAACAAGACCAACATTGAGCTTCCAGAGGAGTTCATGAAAAAATGGTTGTTCACCATCAACGAGGGCAAATTCACTATGGAGGACATTGAGAAAGATTTCGCATTGTTCTGCAAAGATTTCCGTTGGCAGATGATCAGCCAGTACATCATGCGTGAGCAGAAAATGGAGATTACCCGTGAGGAGGTATTGGCAGTTGCAAAACAGATGGCAAAATACCAGTTTGCAATGTACGGCCTTAACGACGTTCCAGAGGAGCAGCTTAACCACTATGCAGAGAGCATCCTTGCAAACGAGAAAGAGGGCAGAAGAATCGTTGAGAAAACTGAGCAGGACAAAGTTATCGGCTATGTTAAGAGCGTAGTTACTTTGGAGGAGAAAGCTATCTCAATTGAGGATCTTCAGACAATGAACAACTAAAAGTATTCATCTGGAATTCCGGATTATGAATATATTGCTGAAAAGGGGTGCCGTTAACGGTACCCCTTTTTAATAAATCATGTGTGAAGTTATTTTTATCAGAATATGCCGTAATCTTCGTATCCTCCTGCAGGCCTGTAGTCATATATATTCCTGAACTTTTCTGTAAGGGAGATTATTTCATCCTTTTTATCCAGTATCAGGGATTCCTTCCCTTGAAGAATGGCTTCGCAAATGGTTTCTGAGATTTCCTGAAGTGCTTTGCAGTTGGTTCCTTCTTCATTGCCGGAATATCCTACATTTCCCATGTATACGAAATAATATGAATCACACGGCCCGTCAAGAATCATATAAATGTAGTCCGGATTTCCTATTCTCATGGATTTTGCCGCCTCTTGGTAAAGATTGTCGAGTATTTTCCATGTAGTGTCAGACAGTATGAGGGTTTTCTTTACAGATTCCGTAAGGTTTGTCCGTTTGTTGCCCTTTAATTTTGTGTATGTGAGTTCATACGGTTTGCGGGGAGTGCCGGCTATGAAGCCGTATATGCTGTCGAGACGTACCATTATATCGGAGCCGGTGTAATCGGTATGCTGGTAACCGAAATGCCAGTATTTCTTTCCGAATACATCCCAGTTGGAGTGTATGACTTCATTATGGGGCAGCATGACGGGTGTCTCCTGGGCCATTGTCCCTGTTGTTTGAGAAATGACAATCAATGCAATTGCTGTAAGTTTCAATACTATGTTTCTCATAAAGGCAAAGTTTTTGGTGGTTGTTGTAAAGTTAGCAAAATATTTTGATTTGGCAAGGATATACAAAAGGGGCAGACCCAATGGCCAGCCCCTTTTGCCTACAAACGAATAATATTACCACATTCCACCTCCAGGAGGCATCATTCCACCCATACCCGGACCGCCTCCAGGGAATCCGCCAGGTCCGCCACCAGGCATGTTGCCATTAGGTATCCTTTGGCGCATAGGGTTCTCCAGTTGGTACATTTTCTGTATTTGCTGAGGGGTGAGGATTTTGCAAAACTCTTATTGTAGTTGCAAGTCTCTTCATTGATAAAAAATTTGTTTGTTTATTTGATGGCCTGAAATAAAAAAGGTTTAATGCGGTATCTATAAAAAAGAGTTTCACATTTTTATTATCTTTGTATATTAAACAATTGAAATGATATGACAGAGTTTGAGAAATTTGCCAGAGGGCATATGGGAATCAGTTCGTTGGCTTTGGACAGATTCCAGAAGATGAACAGTTTATACAGGGTTCCGCAGGCTGTTGCGGCGGTACCTTC
>JAFOER010000051.1 GCA_017380095.1 Bacteroidales bacterium | reverse complement strand
TTGTCGGGAGGAGAAAGGAGAAGGTGCGAGATTGCCCGTGCGCTTGCAATTGATCCCAAGTTCATCCTTCTGGACGAGCCGTTTGCCGGTGTAGACCCTATTGCGGTTGAGGATATCCAGCATATCATTGCCAAGCTCAAGACAAAGAACATTGGAATTGTAATTACAGACCATAACGTGCACGAGACCCTTGCCATTACAGACAGGGCGTATCTGCTGTACGACGGCAATATCCTGGAGAGCGGCACACCTGAGCAGCTGGCAAACAACCCGGAGGTGAGGAAGAGGTATCTTGGCCAGAACTTTGAGCTGAGAAAAGCCGTTTTGCGCAAAAGGGATGAGGATGAAATCTAATCAAACCCAAAAATGAAAAAGATATTTTTTGCGCTGCTGGCCATTTTTGCATTGGCCTGCTGCACATCCAACAATGAAAAGGTACAGGTTGAAAGGCCTGCCTTTTTGCAGCCTGGAGATACCGTAGGCCTTATGGTTGTATCTTCTCCGGTAAACCACCGTCCCGGAGAGACCGACACCCTGATTGATGTTGTAAGGTCATGGGGTGTGAATGTAAAATGCGGAAAGCACCTGTTCAAGCATGATGCTGTACCGTTCAATGTTACAGACAAGGAGAGGGCACAGGAGTTTATGGAGATGGTGCAGGACACCAACATAAAGGCCATTGTATTTTACAGGGGCGGTTATGGTGCCATAAGAACCCTGGAGTATCTGGATTTTGACATCATAAAGAAGAACCCCAAATGGATTGTAGGATTCAGCGATGTTACAACTTACCATCTTGCCCTGAACAAGCAGGGGATTGAGACAATACACGGCCCAATGCTCAGCTCATACTGGCTGCGCAAACGTCCGGACAGCGCTGCTATTTCTGTTGGCGAGGCCCTTTTTGGCAGATGTGAGGGTTATAAAATTAAACCGCACCCTTTCAACAAGTTTGGGGAGGCTACAGGCAAGATTGCCGGAGGCAACATGACCCTTATCTCAATTGCCGAGGGAACCCCTTACGATATGGAGGTTGATGACAACACAATCATATTTATAGAGGAGGTTGGCGAGAGCATGAACGCCATTGACGGAATGATGCAGCAGCTTAAAAAATCGGGAAAACTCGCAAAGGCAAAGGCTGTTCTTGTAGGTAAATTCACCAAAATTGATGATACCGAGGATCCTTGGGGGATAACTCCGGAGGAACTGATAAAGAAATATACGGATGAACTTGATGTTCCGGTAGTGTTCGGATTCCCTGCAGGGCACGGACGCCCTAATGTGGCAATCTTCCTGGGACGCGAGTCAACTGTAAAGGTTAATGAGAATGGGGCAGAAATAATTTTCTAGCCCCATTTTTTTATGCAGAAGAGAACATTTTGGTTTTTGCTGCGTTGTACTCTTACAATTATAAAACCAAGATGTTATGAAATCAAAAATTCCCGCATTGCTGGCAGGCATATGCATTTTCTCACAGATCCCTTCTTATGCCTGTACCGGAATAACCTTAAAGAGCAAGGATGGTGCAACCGTTGCCGCCCGTACAATTGAATGGGCAGAGAGCGTAATGTACTCAATGTATGTGGTGGTTCCCCGCAACTGCCATCTTCAGTCACTCACACCTACCGGAATGAACGGTGTAAAATTTACCTCCAAATACGGATTTGTGAGTCTTGCTGTTGAACAGAAAGAGTTTATGGTGGAAGGAATGAACGAGAAAGGGCTTTCGGCCGGCCTGTTCTATTTCCCCAATTATGGGAAATATCAGGAATATGACCAGTCACTTAATGGAGAGTCCCTTGCAGATTTCCAGCTGGTGGGGTATGTGCTCTCCCAATGTGCCACTATAGATGAGGTTAAGGAGGCACTCTCAAAAGTAAGGGTAATAAACATAGACCCACGCTCATCTACTGTGCACTGGAGATTTACAGAACCTGGCGGAAGGCAGGTGGTGCTTGAAATTACAGAGGGGACAATGCATTTTTACGAGAACCCTCTTGGTGTGCTTACAAACTCTCCGGGGCTGCAGTGGCATCTCACAAACTTGAACAATTACATCAACCTTCAGCCCGGTACAGCTGCAGAGCACAGTTTCGGCCCCATTACAATGAAGAATTTCGGGCACGGCAGCGGCATGCTCGGTCTCCCCGGTGATTTCACCCCTCCTTCAAGGTTTGTGAGGGCTGCTTTCTTCCAGACAACTGCACCTCAACAGCCTACAGCGCAGGAGAGTGTATTCCAGGCATTCCATATCCTCAACAATTTTGACATTCCTGGAGGTACAGAAGAAGCTGCCGGCAAGGCATTGGCAAATTTGCCGAGCGCTACCCAATTTACAGTTGCTTGTGACACGCACAACAGAATGCTTTACTACCGCACAATGTACAACAGCAATATCCGTTGCATCAACCTTGGTGCTATAGATTTCAACAAGGTAGCATACCATGCCCAGCCTCTGGACAAAGTGCTTTCACAACCTGTAGAGATGATTGATGTAAAATGACTACTTGAGGATATCCAGATACCTGTAAAGGTGTCCCATTGCGCCAAGGCTGTCCATCTGGAATCTGTAACGTTCCATCTGGGCCTGGAATGCAGGCATATCCTCTTTTGAGACAGGCTCCACACTCGGGCTCTCCATTTTCAGAGGATCAATGGGTTTTCCATTCTTGTAAACCCTGAAATCCAGATGGGGGCCCGTAGAGAGGCCTGTACTTCCCACATAGCCTATAAGCTGGCCTCTTGTAACCCTGCTGCCCTTTACAATACCTTTGGCATACCCTTTAAGGTGCATGTATGAGGTTACGTAGTTGCCCGGATGCTTGATCTTTATGGTATTTCCACCACCACCGGCCCAACCCCTGTGGGTAACCACTCCATCTCCCAATGCAACAACCGGTGTTCCGCTCGGAGCTGCATAGTCCACGCCTGTATGGGGACGTACAATTCTCAATACAGGATGTTTGCGGGCATATGTAAAACGGGAACTTATCCTGGTAAAGTTCAGAGGAGCCTTGAGGAATGCCTTCTTCAGACTTTCACCTTTTTCGTTCCAGAAAAGGCTGCTGTTCTCCCCGGCATTGAACCTTACGGCATTATAGACTTTCCCCGCATGGGTAAACTCCGCATAATAAATTTTTCCAAGCCCCACATACTCCCCTTCTGAGTACAGTTCCTCATACATCACATCAAACGAGTCCCCGTTCTGCAACCCGAAGAAGTCTATGGTACAGTCATATACATCTGAAAGCTTGAGGGCCATCATAACCGGAATACCCGCCTTCTGCACATCATTCCACAACGATGTTGAAATTGTAGCCTCAGCCCTCTTGAGTACAGTTTCCACCTCTTTTCCGTATATAGCCGCATAAAGGGAATCCTTGAGCGAAACCACCGCATAATTGAGATTGTCCAGTTCATAAATGAAGAATGCAGGTGTTCCCGACGAATCCTTCTCCCTCCACACCTCATAACTGCTTCCCAACTTTATTTTCTTTGCGTCAAACACCCCTTCCGAGGCCTTGAGTATCTTCTGCACCTGGTTTGCACCAACTCCAAAATCCTCCATTATGGAACCGAAAAAATCCCCCTTTTTCACCTGTCCGGGCTCCACATCATACTTCTGTATTTCCAGCCCGTACCTGAGCTGTGGAGCAGGCTCCCCGGCTACACTGCCCGGCACTGCCTTATTGCTTGAATTTGTACAACTTACCAATGCCAGAATAATAAAGGCACATATAACATTCCTCATACCTGAAACCATTAAAAAAACATGTTGCGGATGTAAAGATAAACCTCATTTTTTAATTGTTGATAAATTTGTGGAAAAAAGTGGAAAATTTTGTAAGAAAATGTAAAAAGAGTTGTAATTTTGCATCAACCGTCAATATACAGAAAAAGAAGAGATAATGGCAAAATTCATAGGTGAATACAGCGTAAAGATTGATGACAAAGGGAGAATGATATTTCCCTCTGCCTTCAAGGGCGTTTTTGCACCTGAAGAGAAGATTGCCCTTGTAGTAAAGAAAGACATTTTTGAGAATTGCCTCCAGATGTACACTTGGCAGCAGTGGGAGGAGGAATCCAACCAGGTTAAGGCAAGGCTCAATTTCTTCAAAAGGGAACACTCTGAGTTCTGGAGAGAGTACATGAGAGACAGGGCGGTTGTTGAGCCGGATGAAAAGCTTGGCAGAATTACTATTCCCAAAAAAATGTTGGAGAGCATAGGTGCAGAGAAGGAGATGATTTTTGTTGGTAACGAT
Organism: Bacteroidales bacterium; assembly: GCA_017380095.1. Taxonomy (GTDB): domain Bacteria; phylum Bacteroidota; class Bacteroidia; order Bacteroidales; family UBA932; genus Egerieousia. The sequence continues at coordinate 24,569 of JAFOER010000051.1, read as the reverse complement.
CACAAGATTGAAATCTGGTCAAAAGAACAGTACAACAAGAAACAGATGAGTTCGGAAGAGTTTATTGCACTTGCAGAAAACATTCTGGGCTAGCCAAACTATAAAAAACCGCAAGCAATGTCCCAATATCATGTACCGGTACTGCTCAATGAGAGCGTCTCGGCCCTAAATATAGAGGAAAATCCAAACGGCATTTTCATTGATGTCACCTTTGGTGGTGGCGGGCACAGCCGTGAGATCCTCAGCAGGCTAGGCCCAAAAGGAAAGCTTATTGCGTTTGACAGGGACAGCGATGCCATCAAAAATGCCCCAAAGGACAAAAGGCTCACTCTCATCCACAACAACTTCAGGTTCATGAGAAACTTTGTAAGGGCATTGGGTTATTGCGGCAAAATAGACGGAATACTCGGAGACCTGGGAGTATCATCACACCAGTTTGACACAGGCGAGAGGGGTTTCTCATTCAGATTTGACGCAAAACTGGATATGAGGATGAATACACTCGGCGGCAAAAGTGCAGCCGATATTGTAAACTCCTACACCCAGGAAGAACTCACAAGAATATTCAAGATCTACGGAGAACTGGACAAACCGTGGAAAGCGGCAGAACTTATCTGCAAATGGAGGGAGAACTCCCCAATTGAAACAACAGGAGACTTGGGCAAGGCAGTAGCCAAACTCTATACAAGCTTCAACGAGCATAAATTTCTTGCACAACTTTACCAGGCACTGAGGATAGAGGTAAATATGGAGATGAGGGCACTGGAAGATTTCCTTAACGGAACCACAGCCTGCCTCAAGCCAAACGGAAGACTCTCGGTAATAACCTACCACTCACTTGAGGACCGTATGGTAAAGAACTTCATGAAAGCAGGAAACACAGAAGGGAAGGAAGGAAAGGATTTTTACGGAAGAAGCCTCTCCCCTTTCACACTGGTAAACAGGAAACCCATACTTCCTCCGGAAGAGGAGATAGCATCAAATTCAAGGAGCAGAAGTGCCAAATTGAGAGTAGCGGAGTTTACTCCCGACAAATAAAGGATGATGTAAAATGAGTGAGACTAAACAGACACGCAAGTTCAACTTTGCAAGTGATATATTGGGCGGCCAGATTCTATCAAGATTAAAGACGGTTGACCAATATTTCATTATATACCTGTTTTGTCTGGTAATAGCCTTCATCACATTTACCCTTGGCGTTGAGAAGACCCAGATGTCAATGAGACGCAACCAGAGGGAGCTGAAGAACCTCAAGGCAGACTACACCGCCAAGGCGGCAAGGCTCCAGTATTTGAGCAAAAGGAACGAAGTTGAAATAAGGCTGCAGCAGCACGAGTCAAAACTTGTAAAGCCTGCAGATCCGGCAAAATCCGTAAAACTTGTAAAGAGATACAACTAAATGGAAGCAATAAACGGCATATTCAAGAAGATGGCTTTGATATACAAGCTGTTTGCCCTCATAGCCCTTGCGGTTGTGGGGAAAATTGCCTGGTTGCAGTTTATTGCCCCAACAGATACAACTGCAGTTGACATTGCCTACAGGGAGGAGAAGATTGAGGCCATAAGGGGAGACATAATGGCCCACGACGGCAGACCTATGGCCACTTCCGTTCCATACTACCAGATAAGGATGGATTGCATTGTCCCAAATGAAGATACATTCAAAAAACATATAGACGGTCTGAGCAAATCACTGGCTGAATTCTTCGGGAACAAGAGTGCAGCAAAATACAAGCAGGAACTTGTACAGGCAAGAAAGGATGGAAAGAGATACAAGGCTCTTGGAAACAGGCTTGTTGACTATACAGAACTGGCGCAGATAAAGACATTCCCAATCCTCAAGCTGGGAGCCAACAGGGGCGGAATAATTGTAGAGCAGAAATACAAGAGGAACAACCCGTACGGAAGGCTTGCCTACCGTACAATAGGCTTCATCAACACTGAGGGTGTAGGCGTGGGAATTGAAGGAACCTGCGATTACTACCTGAAAGGCTCACCGGGAAAACAGACCGTACAGAAAATGCTCGGTGGAGAGTGGAGGCCGGTAACCGGCGTAGAGGGTGTTGCCCCAAGGGACGGATACGATATCCTCACAACAATAGACATTGAGATACAGGAGGCTGCAGAGAAGGCACTGAGGGAACAGCTGGCAAAAGGAATGAACATTGAGGGAGGTACAGCCATTGTAATGGAGGTTGCCACAGGAGCAGTAAGGGCAATTGCCAACATGAAAAAGATGGGTGATTCGTATGACGAGTCATATAATTACGCAATTGGAGATGCAACAGAGCCCGGCTCTGTTTTCAAGCTTATGACACTTGTATCCCTTCTTGAGGACGGACACGTTACATTGGAAGACCCTATTGACGGTGGAAACGGAAAGTGGAGCTACGGCGGACACACATACTCGGATACCCACGCATACGGAATGATGGATGTGAAGACAGCTCTTGCAAAATCATCCAATGTAGCCTTTGCAAAACTTGCCGTTACATATTACGAGGGCAAGGAGCAGCAATATGTAGACCGCCTGAACAGCATGAAGGTTGGCGAGCGCTTCAACCTTGATATCCAGGGCGAGGGAAGGGCTTCCATTTACGGCCCTACAGATGCAATGTGGAGCAGGTCCAGCCTCTCATCAATGGCTATCGGCTATGCCACACTCCTCACCCCGCTGCATACCCTCACTTTCTACAACGCCATTGCCAATGACGGCAAGATGATGAAGCCCTACTTCATTGAGAATTATCAGGAGAACGGCGAGATTGTAAAGAATTTCGGTCCGCAGGAGATAAGCGGCTCAATCTGCTCAAAAGAGACAGCAAGGGAGGCCAGAAGGGCCCTCAGGCATGTTGTGGAAGTTGGTACCGGAAAGTTCATGAACAACAGCAAATACCAGATTGCCGGCAAGACAGGTACTTCCAGAATTGCATTCGGAGGAAAGATAGGTTACGAGAAGAACGGCTTCAGAAGATATCAGGCTTCGTTTGCAGGATTCTACCCCGCAGACAATCCAAAATACTCGGCAATTGTAGTCCTTTACTCGGGTGAAACCAGAGGCAACTTCTACGGAGGAAGCTGGGCAGGTCCGGTATTCAAACAGATTGCAGACCACATCTATTCAACCAGCAGCGACTGGCAACCTGTCCTTAAAGGGGAGAAAAAAGGGGGGAACAACCCGCAGGTTGCAACAGGAAGGCTTGATGCACAGAGCAAGGTGCTTGCAGAACTTGATGTGCAGTTCAGCAAAAAGGATATAAGTGAGAACAATTCGTCGGGATGGGCAGAGTTCAAAAAGGATACACTGGGAAAGCTGGTTGCATGCAACTACTCTACCGACAATGATTCCCTGATGAATGTTGTAAATATGGGATTGAAGGATGCTGTGTATCTTCTTGAGAACAGCGGATACCGGGTTACCTTCAAGGGATACGGAAAGGTTGTGGGACAAGAGCCCAAAGCAGGCACCGTACTCCCTAAAGGATCAGTTGTAAACTTAACACTTAAAGAGAATGGAGATCAGTAGAATACTTGAAGGAGTGGAGATATGCTCCACATGCAATGAGGCAAATATTGAGGCAGTAAGCTGCGATTCCCGCACCTGCACACCGGGCTCTCTCTTTGTAGCTGTAAGGGGAGCTGATACAGACGGGCACTCGTTCATAGGTAAAGCCATAGAGAACGGGGCAAAGCATATTGTGTGCGAAGAGATTCCACAGGAGGTAAAGGATAAGGATGTGCAGTTTATAGTTGTAAATGAGAGCCGCAAGGCAATTGCCCGTATAGCTGCCAACTTTTATGACAACCCTTCACACAAATTGAGAGTTGTGGCTGTTACCGGCACAAACGGCAAGACATCAATTGCAACATTGCTGTACCAGCTCTTTACAAAACTGGGGTATTGTTGCGGCCTCCTCTCTACCATTGCCAACTATGTGGGAGAGAAAAGATATGAGGCAATAAACACTACTCCAGGCCCAATGGAACTCAACAGGCTCCTTGCCCAGATGGCAGATGAGGGCTGCGAGTTCTGCTTCATGGAGGCAAGCTCACACGCCATAGACCAGCAGAGGACAGAGGGTATAAAGTTTGAGGGGGCAATCTTCACAAACCTTACCCACGACCACCTCGATTACCACAAGACCTTTGCAAACTACCTTGCCTGCAAGAAGAGGCTGTTTGACACATTGCCTGCAGGGGCATTTGCCCTTACCAACATAGACGACCGCAACGGGGAGGTGATGGTACAGAACACAAAGGCAACCGTGAGCACATACTCATGCCGCAACTGGGCAGATTTCAAGGTGAAGATACTTGAGAAGACAATAGAGGGAATGCTTCTGAACATAAACGGCAAAGAGGTATGGTGCAGGTTCATTGGAGTTCACAATGCAGCCAACCTCACTGCGGTATTTGGCGCGGCAATGCTGCTGGGAGCCAAGGAAGAGGAGGCAATTACAGCAATAAGCACACTCACCTCCGTAGCCGGCAGGCTTGAATATTTCAAGGGGGAGGATGACATCATAGCGGCAGTGGACTATGCCCACACACCTGATGCTCTGGAGAATGTACTCAAGACCCTCAAGGACCTTGAACCGTGCGGAGACCTCATCTGCGTATTCGGCTGCGGCGGCAACAGGGACAAAACCAAAAGGCCTGAGATGGGAGCAATAGCAACCAAATACTCAAACAGGGTTGTAGTAACATCAGACAACCCAAGGTTTGAAGACCCCAATGAGATAATTGCAGACATCAAGGGAGGAATGGACATAAAGGGAAAGGCAATTTCACTTTTTATTCCCGACAGGGTTGAAGCCATCCGCACTGCAATCCTCACAGCCAAACCGGGATCAATTGTACTGGTAGCCGGCAAAGGGCACGAGGACTACCAGATAATAAACGGTGTAAAACACCACCTTGACGACAAAGAAGTTATAAAAGAGGCATTCCTCATGCAGAGGGAGGCAAAAAACATACAATAGAAAATGATATACCATCTGTTTGATTACTTGAGCAAGACGGGAGTGGATTTCCCGGGAATAGGATTGATGCAATACATCACATTCAGGGCACTGGTTGCCCTGATGGCAGCATTGCTTGTTGCATTGTATGCAGGCCCCAGGATCATAAAGAAACTCCAGATGAAACAAATTGGAGAAGATATAAGGGACTTGGGACTTGAAGGACAGATGCAGAAGAAAGGGACACCTACAATGGGTGGAATAATAATAATATTGTCCATTCTGATTCCTGCCCTGCTCTTTGGCAACCTCACCAACATATATGTGCAGCTGCTTATAGTATCGGCCATCTGGCTGGGACTTATAGGGTTCCTTGACGACTCAATAAAAGTGTTCAAAAAGAACAAGGAGGGCTTGAGCGGCAAATACAAGATCATTGGACAGGTTACATTGGGCCTTGTTGTAGGTCTTGCACTTTGCATGAGCGACCAGCTCGACAGCACCAGCACCCTTACCAACATCCCGTTTGTAAAGGGTAACCAGTTCGACTACGCATGGCTCAATCCGTTTGGAGGTGCATTCGGCGAGATTTTCACCCGCATCATATATGTAGTGGTGGTAATATTTGTAATTACTGCGGTATCAAACGGCTCTAACCTTACCGACGGCATGGACGGACTTGCAACAGGTGTATCTGCCTTCATAGGAATCACCCTTGCAATCCTCGCATATTTGTCGGGAAACACAATATACGCATCTTACCTGGATATAATGTACATACCCCACAGCGGAGAGGTGGTAATCTTCATGTCTGCCTTCATTGGTGCGCTTGTAGGATTCCTCTGGTACAACACCTACCCTGCCCAGGTATTTATGGGAGACACCGGCAGCCTTGCCCTTGGAGGCATAATTGCAGTAGCGGCAATCATCCTCAAGAAGGAGCTCCTCATACCGGTAATGTGCGGAATCTTCTTTGTGGAGAGCCTCTCTGTAATCATGCAGAGATACTACTTCAAATACACCAAGAAAAAATACGGTGAGGGAAGGAGAATATTCAAGATGAGCCCTCTGCACCACCATTTCCAGAAAGAGGGAATACCTGCAATCATCCAGAGGCCATACAAGGCGCTCCCTGAGGCAAAGATTGTGGTAAGATTTTGGATTATAACCATTTTGCTTTGTGCAATAACAATAATAACACTTAAAATAAGATAGTAATGCAAAGAGTTGTTGTTCTTGGAGGTGGAGAGAGCGGCGCCGGCTCGGCCGTTCTGGCAAAAGTAAAGGGATTTGACGTATTCCTCAGCGACAATGGTCTCCTCAAGGAGGAAACCAAGGCAATGTTGTGCAAATGGGAGATTGAGTGGGAAGAGGGCGGACACACATTGGAGAAAATCCTCAACGCGGACGAGATCATAAAGAGTCCGGGTATTCCCGACAACGCACCCCTTATCCTCTCTGCAAAAGAGAAGGGGATAAAGGTTATCTCCGAGATAGAGTTTGCCGGCAGATACGACAACGCCAAAAAGATATGCATCACCGGAAGCAACGGCAAAACCACAACCACATCCCTCATTTACTTTATGCTCAAGAATGCAGGGTTGAACGTTGGACTTGCAGGAAATATAGGCCAGAGCTACGCCTACCAGGTGGCAACAGAGAAATACGACTACTATGTACTTGAGTTGAGCAGTTTCCAGCTGGACGGAATGTATGAGTTCAAGGCAGACATTGCCATACTCATGAACATCACCCCCGACCATCTCGACCGCTACGGCTTCAAGATGCAGAACTACATAAACTCCAAGTTCCGCATTACCCAGAACATGAAGGAGGAGGACTGCTTCATATTCTGCCAGGACGACCCGGTAACCATAGGGGAGCTTGAGAAGATAGTTACAAGGGCAAAGATGCTCCCATTCTCACAGAAAGAGAAAGTTGCACAGGGTGCATACGTTGATGACGACAAAATATGCGTTACCGTAAACGGTGATACAGATTTCATCTACCTTAAGGAACTTGCATTGCAGGGCAAACACAACATGTACAACTCTATGGCAGCTGCTATTGCGGCCAAGGCAATAAACATAGACAAAAAGGTGATAAGGGAGAGCCTTATGACCTTTACGGGTGTTGAGCACAGGATGGAGAAGGTGATGAAGATAAAGAACGTGATGTACATCAATGACTCCAAGGCCACCAATGTAGACTCTGCATGGTACGCACTGGACAGCATGACAACTCCTGTAGTATGGATTGCAGGCGGCAAGGACAAAGGAAACGACTACGCTCCGCTGTTCCAGCTTGTAAAGGACAAGGTAAGGGTACTTATCTGCATGGGGCTGCACAATGAGAAGCTGCACGAGAACTTTGCAGACAAGGTTGACATGATATTTGACGTACAGTCTGCCCAGGATGCGGTTGCAAAGGCATACGAGGTGGCTCAGAGCGGTGAAACTGTACTGCTTTCACCTTGCTGCGCAAGTTTCGACCTCTTCAAAAGCTACGAGGACAGGGGCAGACAATTCAAGGATGCAGTAAGAAGTTTATAACAACAAATGGAGAAGTATATGGAAAAGTCTATGCTGAGCAGACTCAATGGAGACAAGGTTATATGGACAGTGGTATTCCTGCTGTCACTCATCTCCATTGCCCTTATATACTCTTCCAGCAGCTCCCTGGCATACAAGGAAAAGACCACCAACTTTGCATTCCTCATAAAACAGATACAGTTTGTATTTATGGGACTTGTAGCCCTCTATGCCTGTTACAAGATACCGTTGGGCTGGTACAGGGGACTCGCCAACATTGCACTGCTGGTGAGTGTCATATTGCTGGCCCTCACCCCTATCATAGGTGTTGAGATAAACGGTGCAAAAAGATGGATAAACCTTGGTTTCACCACATTCCAGCCTACGGAAATGGCCAAGATTGCCATAGTGCTCTATCTTGCAAGGGCCCTGGAGGTATCGAGGCTGGAGACATTCAAGGAGTTCCTGATAAGGATAATCATCCCTGTGGGGGTAACCTGCGTGCTCATTCTCATAGGAAGTGTCTCTGCAGCACTGTTTGTAGGAATGATAAGCCTTCTTATGCTCATAATAGCCGGGGTAAAATGGAACTACATATTCAAGGCCGGGGGAATAGCCGGCGGAATGCTGGTTCTCATAGTAATACTCCACCTTTGCGGCCTCACCCTCTTCTCAAGGCTTGACACCGCAATGAGCCGTGTAACCAAATTCACAAAAGGTGTGGAGATTGAGGCAGAGATGACTGCAGAGGAGAAGCAGAAGGCGGCAGACAAGACATATCAGGCAGATATGGCAAAGGTTGCCATATCATCTGTAGGTATAATTGGAAAAGGGCCGGGCAAGAGTACCCAGCGCTACTTCCTGCCCCACCCATACTCGGATTATATATTTACCATTATAATTGAGGAGTACGGAATGGCAGGAGGAATAGGGGTAATACTGCTTTACCTGTGGTTCCTGTTCCGTTGCATAATTCTGGTAAAGAACTGCACCAAGGTGTTTACAGCCCTCACCGTAGCCGGACTGGGACTCCTGATAACGGTACAGGCAACACTGCACATACTTGTAAATGTCGGATACCTGCCGGTAACCGGACATACATTGCCGTTGCTCAGTCTTGGAGGAACATCACTTGTAATTCTGAGCTGCGCATTTGGTATAATATTGTCGGTGAGCCGTACAATTGATGTATCGTCGCAGAAGAAGAAGCTCGCTGCTGCAGGAGCAGACGCACCGCAGGTAGAGGCAACAACAGTGGATGCCAAAGAAAACACAGAAGATAAAGAGTACGAAATAATGGGTCCTGGAGACCAGTTCAAATAGAGATTATGAAAGAGCAACTGAAAGTTATAATAAGCGGAGGAGGTACAGGGGGACACATTTTCCCTGCAATATCCATAGCCAACGCAATTAAGGAGGCAAGGCCCCAGGCAGAAATCCTCTTTGTAGGAGCATTGGGCAAAATGGAGATGGAAAAGGTACCTGCAGCAGGGTACCCCATAAAAGGGATACCTGCAAGGGGTCTCAAACGCCCGCTCTACTCCCCTTCAAATATCTCAGTTGCACTTGATTACCTCAAATGCAAAAGGATTGCAAAAAAAATAATTAAGGAGTTCAAGCCTCACCTTGTTGTGGGAGTTGGCGGATATGCCAGCGCCGCAATAGTTGGAGCGGCAGCAGGTATGGGAATTCCTGTTCTGCTCCAGGAGCAGAACTCTTTTGCAGGTCTGGTAAACAGGAAAAATGCAAAGAACGCCAGCAAGATCTGCGTTGCATACGACGGTATGGAGAGGTTCTTCCCTGCAGAGAGGATCCTCAATACCGGAAACCCCATAAGAAAAGATATCGGGAAGGCAACTCCTCAGCAAAAGGAGGAGGGATACAGATACTATAATCTGTCACCCCAGAAAAAGACAATTTTTGTGGTTGGAGGAAGCCTCGGATGCCGCACCCTCAACGAGTGCATGAAGAAGGCCATTGAAGGGAAGAAACTCTTTGCTCCCGAAAGTGATGTACAGGTAATCTGGCAGCACGGCAAGATATACAAGGAGGAGATTGATGCATTCATGAAAGGAAAGAAGCAGGAGAACATCTTCTTCTCGGATTTCATCCAGAGGATGGACCTTGCGTACGCAGTGGCAGATGTTGTTGTAAGCCGCGCCGGAGCAGGTACAATCTCGGAATTGTGCGTAGCGGAGAAATGCACGGTATTTGTACCGTCACCAGTAGTTGCGGAAGACCATCAGACCCACAATGCAATGGCTCTGGTAAACAAGAATGCCGCAATGATAATAAAGGATGCTGCTGCAAAAGAGGAGCTGATACCATGTCTTGAGAATCTCCTTGCACAGCCTCAGAAGATAAAGGAACTTGAAGAGAATATAGCAAAGCTGGCCAAAAAGGATGCAGCGGCAACAATAGCACAGGAGTGCCTCAAACTTGCAAAGAAATAAAGATGAAGAGTGTATATTTCATAGGAATTGGAGGTATAGGAATGAGCGCAATAGCCCGTTACTATAACCACGCAGGATATAAAGTGAGCGGATACGACCGTACCCCAAGCAAGCTTACCGGCAAACTTGAGGAAGAGGGTATAGAGATCCACTACACTCCTTGCATTGAAGCCCTTCCAAAAGATGTGGAGGAGACTCTTGTCATATACACACCCGCCATTCCAAAGGATATGGAGGAACTGGTATATGCACAGGAAAAGGGATACCGCCTCATCAAACGCTCAAGGGCTCTTGGAGAGATAGCTTCTATGCAGAAATGTCTTGGTGTAGCTGGCACCCACGGAAAAACCACCACAAGCACATTGCTTGCACACCTGTTTACCCACTCAGGCAAAGGGTGCTCGGCATTTTTGGGAGGCATCTCAAAAAACTACCGTACCAACCTGCTGCTCAGCAAGAATCCGGTACTCATAGCAGAAGCAGATGAATTTGACCGTTCATTCCTGCAGCTGTTCCCGCATGTGGCAATCATAACCTCAACAGATGCCGACCATCTTGACATCTACGGAGATGTGGATACCATCAGAAGCGCATTTGCAGAGTTTGCATCACAGATAAAGGAAGAGGGAGCACTTGTACTTAAAAAGGGAGTTGAGATTGACCTGAGCAATGTAAAGGCAAAGGTTTTCACCTACTCATACTCGGAGCAGGCAGACTTCTATCCTACCGCCATGGAGACAATTGGGGGAGGATACACCAGATTCAACCTTGTATATCCGGAGTTCACTACAATATACGGAAATACAGTACCTGCAGGTACCATTGAAGGATGTACAGTAGGCATCCCCGGCTGGGTGAATGTGGAGAACGGCATTGCAGCAGCGGCTGCCGCACTGCTTGGTGGACTTGAGCCTCAGGAGGTAAAGGAGGCCCTTGCGGCATTCCAGGGTGTGGAGAGGAGATTCGACGTTCACATCAACACCCCAAAACTAACCTACATAGATGACTATGCACACCATCCGAGGGAATTGAGCTCTGCAATAAGTTCAATAAGGAACATTTTCCCTGGCAGGAAGATTACAGCAATTTTCCAGCCTCACCTCTATACCAGGACAAGGGATTTTGCAGCAGAATTTGCCCAGAGCCTGAGTATGCTTGACGAGTTGATATTGCTTGACATATACCCTGCAAGGGAGTTGCCTATTGAGGGGGTTACTTCGGAGATTATCTTCAAGGATGTTGCTGCGGGGAAGAAAACCCTTATGAAGAAGGAGGAGGTTCTGGATTTCCTTAAGGAGAAGGAACTGGACATACTCATCACCTTTGGTGCAGGAGACATTGACAGGCTTATTGTACCAATAGAAACCATGTTGAACGGGAGATTGTAATGTTTAAAAAGATTCTCATATATTTTGCCGTAACTCTGGTTATTGCAGCAATTGGAGCATATTTCTTCTTTGCACAGAAGCTGTACAGCACCAATATGCCTGCAGCATTGTGCCGTGAAATTAACATCACTCTGCTGGACAGTGCCCAGAACAGGTTTGTAACCCAGAATGAGGTGCTGGAAATAGTGGAAGGGTTCAGCGGCAAAAGCATAGGACAGCCTGTAGAGAAAATAAATACCCATCTTATAGAAAAACTGCTCAGCCAGAGGAGCGCAATAAAGGAATCCCAGGTTAGCGTAACAAGGGACGGAAAACTGCAGATAGACATAACCCAACGCAAGCCTGTACTGAGGATACAGAGCGAAAACGGAGGATTTTATGTAGATGAGAGCCAATATATTTTCCCACTTGTACCTGCATTTACCTCGTATGTGCCAATTGTGAGCGGACACATACCGTTTACCCTCAATGCCGGGCACAGGGGAATGGCACTTGAAGATGACGGAAACTGGATGGGCAAGGTTCTGGAACTGGGCAACTACATGAGCAATGACCCCTTCTGGAACGCACAGATAGAGCAGATATATGTAGATACGGCGGGAGACATAATACTCATACCCCGCGTAGGTGACCACACAATAATTTTTGGTGATCTCAATGACATTGACACAAAGTTCAACAAGCTGTACACATTTTACAGGAACGTTGCCCCTACAGAGGGATGGGAGAAGTACAGCAGCGTGAACCTCAAATATAAAGACCAGATAATTTGCAAACTAAACAAGAAAAGGAAAAATAAATAATCTCTTTGTGCCATGAGAAACTTGATCGCAGCCATTGACTTGGGAACTTCCAAGATTGTGTGCATTGTAGGAGAGAAGACAGAGACCGGTGTAAAGGTCATAGCCCTGAATGAGGCTCCTTCAAAGGGAGTAAACAGGGGTGAAGTTGTAAACATCCAGTCTGTCATAGATTCCGTGATGCCCACCATTCAGAATGTAGAGAACGCCATAGGCGAGAAAATCAACGACGTATTTGTAGGCATTGCCGGACAGAATATCAGATGTGAGCAGGGAACAAGCCAGATAATAAGGGTTAATCCCGACGAATACATAACCTCCGGTGAGGTAAGGGAGATCACATCCCAAATGATGGAAAACTACAACAGAAGCGGAGAGGAGGTTCTGCACGCAATACCGCAGTCATACAACATTGATGACTTTATGGGAATTACGGAACCTGTGGGAATGATTGGCAAGCAGATATTCTCAAACTTCAAGCTTTTCATAGGGAAAAAGACCTCTTCAGAACTGAGGAAGAGTGCCATCACAAGGGCAAGGCTCAATGTAAAAGGGCTGATCCTTGAGCCTCTTGCCTCTGCAAAGGCTGTATTGGACGAGGATGAAAAGGAGGTTGGCGTAGCACTGCTTGACATTGGCGGCGGCACCACCGACCTTGTGATCATACAGGACAACATAGTAAGGCACACAGCAGTTATACCATTTGGCGGGAACAGCATTACGGAGGATGTAAAGCAGGGCTGCGGCGTATCCTCAAAAACTGCAGAACGCCTTAAGATTGAGAAAGGATCCTGTATGAGTTCCCTCGCCGACGACAGGAAAATCCGCATAAACGGCATTGGAGGAAGGGACAACAGGGATATTCCTTACAAACACCTGGCAGAGATTATTGAATCGAGAGTTGAAGAGTTGCTTGAGGCTGCACTTTATGAGATTGAGAGGTCGGGATACAAGGAAAAACTCAACGCCGGACTTGTAATAACAGGAGGTACAGCACAGCTCCCTAACCTTGCCGGTTTTGCAAAACTTGTAACCGGTTTTGACACCAGACTCGCAATTCCGGACAAGACATTCTCGGAGGCAGAGACTTCAATACTCAAACCTTCTCTCTCAACAGCTGTAGGACTTGTCCTTATGGGGGCGGAGCAGATGGCCAAAGAGGGCAAAGGATACAGCAGCACATCTCCAATAACATACAAACAGGAAGAGAAGGCTACGGTAGAGAAGGTAATTAAGGAAGAGGTAAAGGAGGAGACACCAGCCCAGCCGAAAGAAAACAACGGATGGGGCAAGTTCTGGAAATCACTCACAACAGATAACGTATTCAAAGACAACGACGCATAGTTATGGAAGAACTTAATTGTATAGTTCCCGAAGGATGGGACATGAGCCAGAGCATCATAAAGGTTATTGGCGTAGGAGGTGGCGGTTGCAACGCGGTATCCGAGATGTACCGACAGGGGATAAAGGATGTGGAATTCATGGTCTGCAACACAGATATCCAGTCCTTGAAGACAAGTCAGGTACCCGAGACTTTGCGTCTTGGATCCGACCTTACCCGTGGCCTTGGAGCAGGATGCGACCCTGAGAAAGGGCGCAAGGCTGCAACCGAATCTATAGAGGATATCCGCAAATCACTGCAGGGAAACACCGAGATGGTATTCATCACTGCCGGTATGGGCGGTGGTACAGGAACCGGTGCTGCACCTGTAATTGCACAGGTAGCAAAAGAGATGGGCAAACTTACAGTAGCGGTAGTGACCCTTCCTTTCAGGGATGAGGGACACGACTTCATCAGACGTGCCGTTCTGGGTATCCGTGAGCTTAAGAAACATGTGGACAGTCTCCTTATAATCGACAACCAGAAACTCTACAACGTATTTGGCGAACTTACGGTAGCAGACGCCTTCCCAAGAGCCGATGAGGTATTGAGCACGGCAGTACGAAGCATTGCAGACATCATCAACCGCCCCGGTTTCATCAACGTGGATTTTGCCGACGTGAGGATGGTGATGAACAACAGCGGTATGGCAATCATGGGTATGGGTGAAGCAGAAGGCCCGGACAGGGCAATTGACGCTGTACAGAAAGCCCTTGACTCACCTCTATTGAACGACTGTGACCTTACCACTGCAAAAGGTGTATTGGTAAACATCACATCAAGCAAGGAGGACGGAGGCCTTACCATGGCTGAGCTCTCACAGATTATGGAGGAGGTAAGAAGCTACACCGGCGGCTCATTCAACAAATTCAAACGTGGTGTGGTCTACGATCCGAGCATAGGAAAGAAGATAAGCGTAACCATTGTGGCAACCGGATTTGAGATAAACAGCCTGCCGCACATAGATATGGATCCTGAACAGGCAAATGTAGACACCCTTGAGGGAGATGTATGGAACGTGGATGAAAACGAAGAGAACGACAACATGTCGGCCGAAAATGAAGAGACATTCGCACCTGCACCAAAAGTCCAGGAATATGTAAGGCCTGAGGGCAAACCTGCACTCATCCTGGAGCCTGGTGACGACATAAGCAAACTTGAGAGGGTTCCTGCATACGTGAGAAGAAACAAGAAGCTCACCGGAATAATGACAGAATTTTAGTAGATTTGCGTTCAAATTAAAATTTACAGAATCATGACAGAGAGAAGAAGAAGAGTAAGGTTCGCACCAAGCCCAACAGGCCCCCTTCACATGGGAGGTGTAAGGACCGCACTATACAACTACCTGTATGCAAAACAGGCAGGCGGAGATTTCATTATCCGTATTGAGGATACAGACTCACAGAGATTTGTACCCGGAGCAGAGAAATATATCATAGACTCATTGAACTGGTGCGGCATTATTCCCGACGAAGGAGTGGATGCCCAGGGCAACGTGGTGGAGACCCCAAGCGAGAGACATCCCCATGCCCCATACAGACAGTCACAGCGCAAACCCATCTACAGGGCATACGCAGAGAAACTGATTGAGAACGGATACGCATACTATGCATTCGACACCGCAGAAGAACTGGATGCAAAAAGGAAAGAAGCTGAGGCCAACAAACAGAACTTCATCTACAACTACCAGACCCGCAAGGAGCTTAAGAACTCCCTTACCCTTCCTGCAGACGAGGTAGCAAGGCTACTTGAAACCACCACCAACTGGACTATCCGTTTCAAGAACCCTGAGAACGAGGTTGTAAAGATGGACGACCTCATCCGCGGCCACATTGAGATGAACACCAGCACCCTCGACGACAAAGTGCTTTGGAAACGCGCAGACGAGCTTCCTACATACCACCTTGCAAACATTGTGGATGACCACCTTATGGAGATCACCGAGGTTATCCGCGGCGAGGAGTGGCTTCCGTCACTTCCGCTCCACTACATGCTTTACAAGGCATTCGGATGGACCGATACTCAGCCACGCTTTGCCCACCTTTCATTGCTTTTGAAACCCGACGGAAAAGGCAAATTGAGCAAACGCGACGGCGACCGCCTCGGATTCCCTGTATTCCCTCTCAAATGGGTGAATGCAGAGGGTGAGGTAAGCCGCGGCTACAGGGAGGACGGATACTACCCTGAGGCATTCGTCAACCTTCTTGCCCTTCTTGGCTGGAACCCCGGTACCGAGCAGGAGCTCTTTACAATGGACGAGCTTGTAAATGCCTTCTCTTTGGAAAGGGTAATCAAATCTGGTGCAAGATTCAATGCCGACAAGGCAAAATGGTTCAACCAGGAGTACCTCAGAAAACAGACTGAATCCCAGCTTGCGCAGCAGTTCATCCCTATCCTTGAGGAGAAAGGTGTTGACACATCAAAATACCCTGTAGAATTCGTTGAGCAGCTTTGCGGCCTCATTAAGGAGAGAGCCCATTTTGTAGCCGATTTCTGGGATATCTGCAGCTATTTCTTCGTTGCCCCTACTGCATACGCAGAAAACGACGTAAAGAAATTCTGTACCCCTGAGACAATGGAGATCATTGAAAAAGTTAAAGCCTTCATTGCCGCAATGGAGATTAAAGAGTTTGCCACTGCAGGCGACACCCCTAAAGCGGAATGCGTACAGGCCATTGAAGAGAAACTTACAGGATACATAAAGGAAAACGAGTGGAAGATGGGAGCAGTAATGAACACCCTCCGCCTCTTCTTTGTAGGCCAGGCAAAAGGTCTTGGAATTGCAGACATCATCTACTTTGTTGGAAAAGAAGAAGCCCTCCGCCGCATAGAAGCGGGCCAGAAGGCTGTATAAACTTCACAAAATACCCAACTTTAAAACAATAAAAGAGGAAGCTGATCCAAAAGGTCAGCTTCCTCTTTTTATTGCGCTATAAAGCGGTAAACTATTTCGCCGACCTGTTTCTCCGGAGCGGTGGAAGAGGCGCGGAAACGGCTTCTTTTTGCCGCTTCAACGGCCATTTTTATAATGCACTCATCAGATGATGAAACATTGGTGATTACTGCAGCTGCAGTTACATAGCCTTTTCTGTTTACGGTAATCCTTACACTTACATCTCCCCCACCCTGGCATTTGTAGGCCGGCACAGGCAAGGATATTGCCTTTCTGCCGTCAAGGGAGTAGGATATTACAGAAGGGCCCTTGTACTGAGGGGCATCGCTGTCGGGAAGATTGTTGCCTGCAGTGGCTACATCATCGTCATTTCCCTGCTCGCGGAGTGCAGCTGCCCTGGAGGCATCAAGTTTCTTCTGGAGTTCACGGGCCTCGTCATATACCTGGTTGGGGTTCTTGAAACGGTCGTCCTTAAGGGGTTGGCTTGCCCTGTCCACAGCCACATTGCGGTACTGGTTTGGGGATATCTTGCCACTTAGAAGATCATCCAGCTCCTTGCTGGCCTGGGCCTTGAGTTCCTCCTGCCTGGCTATCTCCTCCAGCTGCTCAAGCTTGGAGAAATCCAATACAAAAGAAGTCTCCTCACTCACAACCCCGTGGATTGCAGTGAGGAGAAATATTATAAGTACCACCAGATGAAATATTACTGTGGTATAGAATCCTGTCTTTTTCTCTTTTGAGTCAAGAAATTTCATCTGCGGCAATTCTCTTCTAGAACTCTGCTGATTTTGGTGTTCTTGGGAATGGGATAACGTCCCTGATGTTCTGCATACCTGTCACGAACAAAAGAAGTCTCTCAAATCCAAGACCGAAACCGCTGTGAGGAGCAGTACCGAAACGGCGGGTATCCATATACCACCACAAGTTGGTTGTATCCATACCCAACTCAGCTACACGTGCACTTAGTTTCTCAAAGCTCTCCTCTCTCTGTGAACCACCAATAATCTCACCAATCTTAGGGAACAGAACATCCATTGCCCTTACAGTCTTGCCATCCTCATTCTGTTTCATGTAGAATGCCTTGATGTCTTTAGGGTAGTCAGTAAGAATTACAGGTTTCTTGAAGTGTTTCTCAACAAGATATCTCTCGTGCTCGCTCTGAAGGTCAATGCCCCATGCTACAGGGAACTCAAACTTCTCACCGCTCTTGAGGAGGATATCAACACCCTCTGTATAGGTAAGTCTTACGAACTCGGTTGAGATTACGCTCTCAAGACGGCTGATAAGCTCCTTGTCAAACATGTCGTTAAGGAACTTGAGGTCATCCATGCAGTTGTCCAAAGCATATTTCACGCAATATTTGATGAAGTCCTCTGCCAAGTCCATATTGTCCTGGATCTCATAGAATGCCATCTCAGGCTCTACCATCCAGAACTCTGCCAAGTGTCTTGGGGTATTTGAGTTCTCTGCACGGAAAGTAGGACCAAAGGTGTAGATCTGGCCAAGAGCCATTGCTCCAAGCTCACCCTCAAGCTGGCCGCTCACTGTAAGTGCAGTCTGTCTGCCAAAGAAGTCATTTGAGAAATCAACCTCTCCTGTCTCTGTTTTAGGGATATTGTTCAAGTCCATGGTTGTTACCTGGAACATTGCACCAGCACCCTCGCAGTCACTTGCTGTAATAAGTGGAGTGTGCAGGTAGCAAAAACCCCTGTCATTGAAATATTTGTGGATGGCAAATGCCATTGCGTGCCTGATCCTCAACACACAACCGAAAGTGTTGGTACGAGGTCTGAGGTGTGCAATCTCCCTAAGGAACTCCATGCTGTGGCCTTTCTTCTGCAAAGGATAGCTCTCAACATCTGCAGTACCGTAAATCTCAATCTCCTTAGCCTGGATCTCAACGCTCTGGCCTTTACCCATAGACTCAACAAGATCGCCCTTTACAGCTATACAAGCACCTGTAGTGATGTTTTTCATCAACTCCTCAGAGAAGTTTGCAGCATCACAAACAACCTGGATATTATTTACTGTAGAACCGTCATTAAGTGCAATGAACGCTACATTCTTGTTACCCCTTTTAGTTCTTACCCAACCTTTTGCCAATACCTCAACTCCTGGAGTCTCGCATAGCAACTGGGCAATTCTCTTTCTTTTAATCTCACTCATATTATGAATCTTTTTCTAAAGTCGTACAAAGATGCAAAGTTAAGAAATTTGCAGTTTATTCTACATATTTCTTTAATGCATTAGCCCAAATCTTGTATGCAGCCTTGTTTATATGCAAACCGTCCTTGGTAAACTGGCCGTCCATATGCAATGAACCCGGAGCCTTGAAGTAATCGTACAAATAGATATATTTCAAATCATACTTGCGGGCCATCTTCCTCAATCCCTTGTTTACACGGCGGATGGTATGGGTCTTGTCCTGCTTGTTCATTGTCTTGTAGATACACTTGTCATAGTTGTAAGGCAACAGGGACTGTATGTACAATTTGGTATTGGGGCACTTGTCAACAATCTCCTTTACAACCTTCTCAATATCCACAAGAACGCTGTCAGATGTAATCTGGTGGCTGATGTCATTCACACCAACCAAAAGGAATATCTTCTTTGGATTACCGGGCAATATCTGGTGCAACCTGTCATAAATGCCGGGGGCATCATCACCCACAATACCCCTGTTAACAACAGAAATACCCTCAGGAAGCCACTCCTTGAACAATGTTGCCCAATCGCCACCCTCTGTAAGGCTGTCGCCCAACATTACAAAGTCATTGGAATTTATAGGTCTCTCCTGCTCAAACTGTGCAGTCCTCTTGTAATAATGGTCGCTGTATTTCTTCTGGGTCTGCGCAAAAACACTTGTAGCCATAACAGCAAAAGCCAGTGCCAAAACAAAAATTTTCTTCATATGTCAAATATTATTCTTCCCGACAATTAAATCTCTACAGCCTTGGAACCCTTGCTCTCATTCCAGCATCTGTCCACAACTGCAACAACATATTTGCCTCCTTCAGCGTGTGCAGGATTCTGTGCAACATCAAACTCTGCATCAGGTACAAGCTTTATCAGACAATCCTTGTTGGCCTTGTCTGCCTCCACCCCTGCAGGGAAATAATATACAGCATAGAAAAGCGCCTTCTGCATAGGATCTGCAGCATCCTGTGCATTCTGGTTCCAGCTCATCCTGCCGTTTTCAGCCTTAAGGTTCTCAACTCCTTTAGGGGCCTTGCTGTCAAGCCAATGGTAAACAGGTGCAAGAGCCGGAGTTTTCTGGTAATTTGTCCTCAACTTCTCCTGCATGCCTGCCGAGTTTCTGACAAGGCTCCACGCAGGCCACCATACATTACCGTAAACATTAGGAAGATCCCTTACAAGCCTCATCTTGGCCTCGGTCTGGTCAATCTCAGGATTGTTCACATCAGGCTTGCTGAAAGATCCCACACTCTGGCCAATATAAAGGTGACCTCTCTTCCAGGTATCATTCCACCAGTTGATAAGCACCTCATAACAAGCCCTCTTGTGTCCTATCTCCCAATACAACTGAGGAACAACATAATCAATAATTCCTATCTCTGCCCAACGCGGAACATCTGCAAACAGCTCGTCATAGTTTGAAAGGCCGTTTGTATTGCTGCCCGAACTGTCGGGAGTATCCTTCTTGTTCCTGTGGATTCCAAACGGGCTTATACCAAACCTTACCCAAGGTTTGATATCCTTTATTGTATCGTTCAGCTGTTTGATAAGCAGCTCAACGTTATATCTTCTCCAGTCTCCAAGTACAGCCTTGTACTCAGATGAGTCCTTTACAACAAAACCCTGCTCTGCAGCATATTTCTCAAAAGCAAGTGAATCGTTGAACTCTACACCTGTAATTGGATACGGGTAGAAGTAATCATCAAAATGCACAGCCTCAATGTCATATCTTGTTACAATATCGGCAATTGCCTTGGTTGTAAAATCCCTTGAAAGAGGCTCCGCAGGGTTGAAATACCACTGTTTACCGTGTTTTACAAAAATCTCGGGATGCTTGTAATACAAATGGTCTGCACAAAGGGTATCTGTCTCAAGCAAGGTAACCCTGTAAGGATTGCACCATGCGTGGAACTCCATACCCCTCTTGTGGCTCTCGTCAATCATGAACTGCATAGGATCCCACTCCTCGGCAGGGGCAACACCCTGTACTCCCGACAGATATCTGCTCCAAGGCTCAACCTCAGACTTGTAGAAAGCATCTGCACAAGGCCTTACCTGGAAAATCACCGCATTGCAGCCTGCTGTCTGCATTGAATCCAGTACCTCAACAAACATATCCTGAACCTCCTGACGGCTCATATCCTTTATTTTTGTATTACCCACAATGTGGATCCAGCCACCTCTGAACTCCCTTCCGGAATTGTCAATTTCCTGTTGTGCACAACTCTGCAATGAAACAGCCATCTGCAAAGAGAAACAAAGTGCAATAGCTAAAGCAACCAGTTTTTTCATATCCTGTAAAAATTAAAATTCAACTCCCATAGCCTTACAGATTTTCTTAGGGACATCTGTATTGTCCTGTCTTCCGGCAAACGCCTCACTGCCTGCACCTACTGCAAACACCGGAACGGCACCGCCTGTATGCGAAGTTGTAGTCCAACCTATTTTTGCAGCAATTGAAAGAGAATCTGCAGAAATTCCCTCCATATAGTTTGATACATCTGAGCCACCTTCAACCTTTGACTCTGCAGGAGATTTCACAACATTCAGGTCATAAACATAACCCTTTCCCCTACCCAATGTAACGCCACCTGTCTCGTGGTCTGCAGTAACAACTATAAGTGTTTCGTCGGGATGCTGTTTGTAGAACTCATACGCAAGGGCAATGGCTGCATCAAAATCGAGTGTTTCAAAAATGGTACCCGCCAAATCATTTGAGTGTGCAGCCCAGTCAATCTTGCCACCCTCAACCATAAGGAAGAAACCTTTTTCATTGTTAAGGAACTCTATTGCACTCTCCACTACCTGTGGAAGAGTAAGATCACCCTCTACGCGCTCCGCAACATAAGGAAGGTCATTGTTTTTCTTCTCCCCTTTCTGTAACAGCACAATTTTCTCAGCAGTATCCTTTTTACCTGCAAACTCATCTACACCGTATGCAAACTCGTATCCGGCTTCAGAAGCTATATCATAAAGCGACTTATCCTGCTCCCTCTTGTCCTTTGCACCATAAAATCCGCCACCGCCAAAGAACTCAAAACCGGAGGTAGCCAACTGCTCTGCAATTGAATAATAATCGCTTCTTGCAGAAGAATTGGCATAGAAAGATGCCGGAGTTGCATGGTCAATGGTAACAGACGTAGTAATTCCCACAGGAAAACCTGCATTGTGTATCTTATATGCAATGGATGTAAGCTCTGCCGAATCCGGAGTTACGCCCAACATGCCGTTATCGGTCTTGGAACCTGTAGCCAAAGCTGTACCGGCCGCAGAAGAGCAGGTAATGTACCTGTTTGCAGAATAGCTTGTAGCCATACCCATAACAGGGAACTGCGTAAAACACAAAGGATTGTTTCCTATCTTGCCCTCTTTTGTTGCAAGATAACCCTCAGCAAGTGAAATATGGGAAAATCCCATACCGTCACCTATAAAATAAAAAACATACTTGGCCTTCTTCTCCTGTGAGCATGAAATGGCCATCAAAGAAAAACATATTGCTGCGAGCAATAGTCCAGACAAACTTTTTTTCATAATTACCAGATATTTATGGAACACAAAGATAATAAAAAAGGGTGGCAAAATGCCACCCTAATTTATATTCAAACCCAAAAGATTATTTTACTTTGTCAACAGTTCTTGCTGTGTACATAATCTTTAGAGCAGAACAACGTCTGAGCTCTTGTTTTACATCGCTGATGATACCCATACGGACATTCTGGTCAGCTCTGATTACTGTAGTCATGAACGGACGGTCAGCCTCACCCATTGACTCACGCTCAACTGCAATGAAGTCACGGATATCTGAAACGTTTCTGAAAGAATCGTTCAACTGAATACGTGCATCAGTACCATACTCAGCCTGTTTCTCTCTAACAGGGGTACCAATATTGATATAAGAAGCCAAATCTTTGCGCTCCAATTTAGCTGTTTCTGTTGCCTCTGGTGATACTACCATAACCAACTTATCAGTCTCACGCATGGTGGTTGACACCATGAAGAAGAAGATAAGCATGAACACAATATCAGAAGTAGATGACATTGAGAAAGCAGCCAAGGCTCTTTTTCCTTTTTTACTGAATTTTGCCATTTATTTATCCTCCTGATTATTTTTTCTTAGTAATATCTTTAGGCTCTGCCTCTGAAATTGACTGAGGGATTGCAGTACGTACAATCTTCATCTTCTCCTCATCCAAATCAGCATATTTAGAACCGAAGTTCTGCATTGCAAACTCGTCACGGATCTCGTTGAACGCCCTTACGATCTCATTCTGAACCTTAAGGTATGCGTTATAACTTGTACCGCGGTCATTCTGCAAAGAAACAACACCTTTAGAAACTGCATATTGGCCAAATCCTTCAATATCCTTCATCTCTTTCTCAGGAAGAGACTCGCTATTTGCTGGGTTAAGAATAAACTCTTTGATCTTATCTTTAACCTGAGTTACATCCATTGGAGTACCACCGGCAAGGATTCTATCCTGAGCGTTGATTCTTACTACAACAATATTTCTACGATTTACCTTAATATCCTGCTGCTTCTGGTTCTCATCTGGCATAGGTGGCAAACGTCTGTCAAGACCCTTGTCCACGTCCATTGTTGTTGACACCAAAAAGAAGATAAGCAACAAAAACGCGATATCGGCACTCGAAGTTGTATTCAACGATGGAGTTGATTTTGCCATATCTTTATCTCTTAACGGTTATTATTTACTGAACATGTTTTTAAGGCTACCTACGATAATTGCTACAAATGATACAGCAATCAAAAGACCAGCTGCCATAACACCACCGTCGGTAAATTTCAAATCTGTTGCAGATGGCTCAACGCTGGTTGTTACACCCTCAAGTGGTGCATCGCTAGAGAACAATACTGCAACCAATACTACTACTGCAAAAATACCATAGGCAACAAGTGTAGATTTGTTGGTTTTCTTTCCGTCTCTGAAGAAAAGAGGAAGAACTAGCATACTAACTAGTGCAAGGCCTAGAAGAATGTATGCCCAACCCAAAACAGTCGACACCATTGACTCTGGAGTACCCATTGCATAGAAAGCAATAACAAGCACTGCAGATACAGCTAGTAGTAAATATGATAAATATTTTACTAGTTTCATTTCAAATTATTTTTTTGCTTTTACTAAAATGTCGATCAATGATACTGAAGCGTCCTCCATAGTGATAACAAGGCTCTCAACTTTTGAAGTGATGTAGTTGAAGAATACCTGAAGGATAAGAGCTACGATCAAACCGGCAACTGTAGTAATCAACGCAACTTTGATACCTGAAGCTACAACGATAGGTGAAATGTCACCAGCAGCCTGGATAGCATCAAATGCACCGATCATACCGATAACTGTACCCAAGAAACCAAGGTTTGGAGCCATAGCGATGAACAATGACAACCAAGTAAGACCAGTCTCAAGCTGAGCAGCCTGAACGCCACCGTAAGAAACTACTGATTTCTCAACAGCCTCTAGACCCTGATCCATTCTGCTAAGACCCTGGTAGAAAATTGAAGCTACTGGACCACGGGTGTTGCGGCAAATCTCAAGAGCAGCCTCAACGCCACCGTTAGCAAGAGCATCCTCTACTTTAGCAATAAGTTTAGAAGTGTTTGTAGTTGAAAGTGAAAGGTAAATGATTCTCTCAATTGCAACTGCAAGACCTAGGATAAGACACAATAGTACTGCAGCCATGAAGCCTACACCACCATCAATGAATTTAGCTTTGATCTGCTGATAAACTGGAGCATCTGAAGCTGCACCTGCCATCAACTCCTGAGCTGCTGCATCGTTAGTCTGAGCAACTACATCATTAGCAGCTAGAGCTACGAAGCCGATAACTGCCAAAAACATGAAAAATTTTTTCATAATTTTTTTTGAAAATTTTTAATTAAACAATGTATTTAAATAGTTATAGTTATGTGTTCATACTATAAATTCAGCGCAATTTAGGTAAAATTTTCC
>JAFOER010000009.1 GCA_017380095.1 Bacteroidales bacterium | reverse complement strand
TGGAATTGGCTGGAGTTCAATCTGTGTGCGACTTCTACAATTTGAAGTTGTATGCTTTTTTTGAAGCAGGTGACATTTTGGATACAAATGGATATGAAGCCAAAGGCTTGAACAATGCCAACCATAGTTTAAACAAACTTGATATTGCTTTAGAAACGGCAACCTACATCTGAAGTATATCAGAATTGTAAATTCCAATTTCTCTGCGAGATACAAGCCTGGCATTCGTGCTGGGCTTCGTTATATATAAAGCGGCACTTGCCCTCTGCGCCTTTCTACGAAAGCCACAGAAGGCAACCATCTCTTATCGAAATTCTCCTCACAATAAATTGCAATCCCAAGTGTAATCACATATATTTACACATATAAATCAGAACCGATTAACGTGAAACACTTACCAATCATCATAACTGCGCTGAGGATAGTGGGCTCAATAGGTCTCCTATTCTGCAATATAGCAGGATGGCAATTCTGGACACTATATGTCTTTTGCGGCATCAGTGACATGATTGATGGTTGGCTTGCCAGGAGACTTCATGTTGAAAGCAAAACAGGGTCGGTTCTGGACAGCATTGCAGATTTATCTTTCATAGCCTGTTGTGTCATCCAATTGCTGCCAATATTGTCAATTCCCTCATGGCTATGGATCTGGTCAGGAATAATCATCATCGTCAAGATTGTCAATCAGATATCATCCTTGATCATCATCAAAAAATTTTGCTTCCCTCATACTATAGCCAATAAGTTGACAGGATTCCTGTTATTCCTTACAGTCCCGACAATCAGCTGGAGCATCATTCCCATTGCAATCGTAGCAATAATAGCTACTTTTGCAGCAATTCAGGAAGGATACATCTTGCACTCTCATTCCAGTTCCATCACACCCAGATGAACGGAGTCTTAGTTAACCTGCATAACGAAATCAACAGGTTTTTAATCCATTGATGATAAAGAAAGAGGTTGACTTTGAAAGCCAACCTCTTTGTATTATACACTTAATTGAATTTTACAACTCTGTTTTCCACAATCCGTGCAAGTTGCAGTACTCGTAAACTGCTACCGGTTTGTCTGTGCAGGTGCAGAAAATTGCCTCAGCCTTCTCCCTGTTCTTAACGTCTACCTTCATTCCGCCGTTCTCAGTCTCTACATATATGAATGAGATGTGATGCTCCGGTGTCATTGGGTGAGGTGCGCTTCCTACCTCCACTTTGATTGTGCAGTCGTCAACTTTTGTTACTACTGGAACATGTTTCTCTGCACTTGCATCTACAGTGTTTGCAACCAACTCCTCCATTTTCTCTCCGCAACATACAACTGAAACACCTGAATCAACAACTTTACCTATTACATTACCGCAATGTCTGCATTTATAGAATTTTGTAGCCATAATTTTTAATTTTTTATAATTTATAATCAACTTCTTTATACTTAAACAATCCAATGTTCCGTTTGTTCATCTTCTTGTTTCTGATACAAAGGTAATACAATTTTTTAAATTTCCAAATAAATATTAGATAATAATTACTAAAAACAACAAGATTTTTCAATTTAGCGGTAAAAGTTCTTTACAAAGGCTGCATAATTGCTTTTTCCGAGTATGCAGATATTCCACCATCCTATGAGAAGTCCGCTTCCGTATCCCCATAATTGAGTGAATGATGCTGCAATTGCAGCAAATGCTGTTTTCATTTCCCCCTTCCTTGCTATTGCATCTGTAAATATGATTCCGCACAATAGTGCCAATGGGGTCATGCACCACCAGCTCCATAGAGCAGATATTATAATAAGGAATATGCATCCAAGTACAAATGCGGACGGAAGCAGATGTACAAGTTTAAGTGTTCCAGGATGTCTTTTGCTAAGGTGTATTCTGGCTATTCCGGAGTTGAATACCTGTTTGAAGAATGTCCTGAAAGTGTTCCTCCTTTTGTGGTATACCCAGGCATTGGGGAAGAAGCGGCTGTCATAGCCCCCTTCCTTTACCTTGTAGCTGAAATCCACATCTTCGCCGAACCTCATGTTTGAGAATCCCCCGATTTCTTCAAATACTCTTTTCTTTATTCCCATATTGAAGGTTCTGGGGTAGAATTTGTCTGCACTTTTTTTGTTGCCCCTTATTCCTCCTGTTGTTATGATGGAGGTCATTGAGTAGTCTATTGCTTTCTGGAGTGTTGTGAATGAAGGGTGGGAACGGTCTGCTCCGCCAAACAGCTGGCACTCCTTTCCGGCAAGCTCTTCCCCTACGGATTGGAAGTAATTGTCGGGAATAATGCAGTCTGAGTCAAAGAAGAGGAGCCACTCCCCTCTTGCCCACTGTGCACCAAAGTTGCGGGCGCTTGCAGGCCCTCCGTTTTCCTTATACAGGTAGACGGTTTCCATTTTGCCTGAAAATTCCTTGCAGATATCTTCACATCTGATTGTAGATCCGTCTTCAACTATAATGGTTTCAAATTCCTTGCGCTGTTGTACGGAAAGGCTTTCCAGAAGTTCCCTTACCTCCTGAGGCCTGTTGTATACAGGTATTATTACAGAATATTTTGGCAAAACAACATTCATTGCTCGTTTGTTTACATCTATACAAATTTAGAGTTTTATTCTCACTTATAAAAAACAATTGCTATCTTCACACTATAAATTTTGCGTATATGAAAAAGGTTTTGTTTTTGGCACTTGCTGTTCTTGTTCTTGCCTCTTGCGGCAATAACGGCAAAAAGGGCAAAGGTGATTTTGTAATGGACGGTACCTGGCAGGGAACGCTTCCTTGTGCAGATTGTTCGGGAATTGAATATATTCTTACCCTCCAGCCTGAGGGGTTCTATAAACTTACTGTCATATACCTGGATGCTGAGGGTGACGGTATAGATGACAAGCTTTATGCCGACGGAAAAGTTGTCCGTACGAGCAAGGATGATTCATTTTATTTGAGGCTGTTGCCGGCTCCGGGCAATGATACGGTTTATTTTAAGGTTATTGATGCCAATACCTTGCGCCTTGTAAAATATAATCTGCAGGAGCCTCAGAACGGCCAATTGTACGATATTGAAAAACAGTAGCCGCTCAGAAGCGGAACATGTCGGAGTTGCTCTTGCGGGGGAGTGCGTATAGTGCCACATCCTTGCCCGCAACCACACCAACTGAATCCAATGCCCTCTTTATGCAGTTGTATGCTGTCTGGGGGGTATTGTTGTTTTCGCTCAGATGACACAGGAAGATGTGTGTTATCCCTTTGTTGTAGAACCTTTTTACTGCACTTGCTGTCTGGGCATTGCTTATGTGGCCGTGGCCCTGCATAATCCTTACCTTGAGTTCCGGGGTGTATGATCCTCCAAGGAGCATGTCAAGGTCATAGTTGCTTTCAATGATAACAACCTGCGATTTCCTGCAGTACTCTACAGCTTCATCCGTAACCTCTCCTATGTCTGTTATGAATGTGAATTTTACTCCATAGAAATCTATGAAGTATCCTACAGTTTCAGTGGCATCGTGAGGTACAATGAACGGGGTGAATGAAACACCTTTATATGTACTTGCCTCACCTGCAACCGTTTTTCTTACGCATCCTTTAAGTCTGCAGCGTGTGCAGGTGTGGTTGTCCAGCGACTCATGCAGCCTTTCGGTAGCATATACAGGCTTGTGGAATTTCTCCGCAACCATACCCAATCCCTTTATGTGGTCTATATGGTCGTGGGTTACAAGTACAAAATCTATGGCATCTGTTGTGAGGTTATACTCTGCCAGCCTTTTCTTTATTGTTCTTGGTCCTATGCCTGCATCTATAAGCAGGCCGCATTCTCCGTTGCCTATATAATAGCAGTTGCCGTTGCTCCCGCTGCTGAGACTGAAAAACTGTACCATTACTCACCCAATTCCTTTAATGCCTTTTCAACTTCACATGCAAGGTTTGTGTTTACATCATACAGCAGTGTCTTCAGTCCCATTCTGGCACCGGTCTCTATGTTTGCTGCAGAATCGTCTATGAAAAGGGTCTCTGAAGGTTCTGCGCCGGAATCTGCAAGGAGCTGGCGGTATATCTCCTCTCCAGGTTTTGAGTTCTTCATCTCATATGAGAGGTAAAGTTTTTCAAAAACGTCTTCAATGTCAACGCCTCCTGCCTGTGCGAAAAGCTCGCAGCATCTGCTCCAGGCTATGGGATTAACGTTGCTCAGGAGCATCATGTTGTATTTCTCCTTGAGTTTGAGGAGCAGTTCCACTTTATATGGCTCTACAAGTGTAAGGAATGAGTTCAGTGCCGAGTCTATCTCCTCATCCTGTACATTCTCCTTTCTGCAATATCCTTTTACAATTTCCCTGAACTGTGCGGCATCAATGTTGCCGTTTTCAAATTCTGCAAAGAACCCTTTCTGGGCGTACGCATTCAAATAGTCTCCAAAATTCTCAAAGCCAAGGTCTTTTGCAAAATTTCCAAGGCATCTCTCCCTGTCCAGTGAAACCAGTACACCTCCAAGGTCAAATATCAAATTCTTTATCATTCTACAGTTTCTCAATCATTTTGGTGAACAACCAGGTCATCTTGTCTGCAGCAGCATCTGCAGCCTTTACAACATCATCTCCGTCGTTTACATAGTCCGGAGCATAATCATCGTGGGCTTCATTTGTAATGACCGACATTCCAAATACAGGTATGCTGCTGTGGCGTGCCACAATAACCTCCGGTATTGTTGACATTCCCACTGCATCTGCCCCAATTGTCCTGAAGTATTTGTATTCCGCAGGCGTTTCGTATGTAGGGCCTGTACTTGCAAGGTATGTGCCCCCTTTAAGTTCTATTCCCTTTTCTGCTGCAGTTTCTGTTGCAAGTTTGCACAATTGCGGTGAATAAGGACGGGTCATGTCGGGAAAACGGGGACCGAACTCCTCCATATTGGGTCCTATAAGAGGATTTGGAAGGAGATTTATATGGTCTCTGATTACCATCAAATCGCCCACTTTAAAGCTGAAGTTCACCCCTCCTGCTGCATTGGAAACAAAAAGGTACTCTATTCCAAGCACTTTCATTACCCTTATGGGGAGAGTTACATACTCCATGCTGTACCCTTCGTAATAATGGAAACGTCCCTGCATTGCAACTACCTGCTTGCCGCCAAGTGTTCCATAAATGAAGTTTCCCTTGTGCCCAACTGCTGTTGATGCCGGGAAATGGGGAATCTCCTTATATGGGATTGTTACAGGGTTTTCAATTTTTTCTGCGAGTTTTCCCAAACCGCTTCCAAGAACTATTCCTGCAAGTGGCTTTCCATTTCCTATGCGCCCTTTTATATAATCGGCCGCCTCGTATATTCTTTTTACCCTTTCGTCCATAATCCTTTATTTATATAGCTTGTTGCACACTTTTCTTGCATTTTCAATTATTTCCCTCTCCCCTTTTACTCTCCTTTGCTCCATTATCAGTTCTCCGTTGCATATGAGGCTCTCAATACACGATGAGTTGGCTGAGTAAACCAGGTTTGAAAGGAAATCGAGA
This sequence comes from Bacteroidales bacterium, assembly GCA_017380095.1. Classification (GTDB taxonomy): domain Bacteria; phylum Bacteroidota; class Bacteroidia; order Bacteroidales; family UBA932; genus Egerieousia. The sequence continues at coordinate 4,678 of JAFOER010000009.1, read as the reverse complement.
TTTGGCACAAATGCATAATTGTCAATGTCTATTATGGCAATGTCTGCAAGTTTTCCCTCTTCAATCCTTCCCGCGTCCAGGCCAAGTGCATCTGCACCGTTTGCTGTTGCAATGTTGAGCAGTTCATTGAGCGGTAGTGCCAGAGGATCCCTTCTCCACCCTTTCTGCAGCAGTGCTGCAGTTTTCATTGCCTCCCTCATGTCAAGGTTGTTGGATGATCCGCATCCGTCTGTCCCCAGGCAAACCCTTACTCCCCTCTCCTTCAGTTCATTGTATTTGAACCTGCTTCCCGACGACAATTTGAGGTTTGAGTTCACATTGTGTACTGCAGTTACCCCGTATTTTGCCATTATATCCATGTCGTTCTCCGACAGCCATACACAATGGGCGGCAATTGTCTCCGGGCCAAGGGCATCAAGTTTCTCCAGATGCTCAAATGGAGTGCATCCGTTGAGCTTTATTGAATCCAGGTTCTCCTGCTCGGTCTCCGACATATGTATATGTACGGTAAGCTTCTTTTCCCTTGCAAAATCTGTGCACCATTTTATGAGATTGTCCGATACCGTATATGGGGCGTGGACACCTACGGACATTTTGTGCATTTCTCCCCAGGAGCGTGACTGGCTGTACATCTGTTCCATTCCCTCCATTATGCCACGGTTTTTGGATTCATCCTTCAGGTTAAGGGCAACAAAAGCGTGTACGCTCCTCATTCCCATCTCCTTAACCGCCTCCATTGCAGTCTGCGGCATCCAGTACTGGTCGTAGAAACAGGTTGTTCCGGTCTTTATCATCTCAAGACAGGCAAGCCTTGTTCCCCAATATATTGCCTCTTCATCCATTTTTGCCTCTACAGCCCATATGTGCTGAAGCCATTCCTGCAGTGCTGTATCCTCCTTGTATCCTCGGGTAAGGGTCATTGCAGAGTGGGTATGCATGTTCACAAACCCTGGGATTGCCGCTTTTCCGCTGCAATCCAATATCTTGCAATCCTTTTCCTGTTCTGGAGAGAGAAGGATATTGTCCTTTATCTGCTCTATTGTGTTGCCTTTAATTAGGATATCCTTAATTTTTGTACCTGCAAGTATCCCTTTCAGTAATATGTTTCCCATAACAAATGGCTTTTTACATCTTGTAAAGATAACATTTCTTTGCCGGTTTTGCGGAATTTATTGTATTTTGGCACATAAATTCAATTGATATGGCATTCCTTTGGTTAGATATAAATGCATCCTGGTCCCATTCTTCTCTCGCTTTGCCTGCCCTGCATGCAAACCTTGAGCCTGAGGTCTCTGCAAGATGCAATATGCAGGTTGTACGTGGTACAATAAAAAGCAATCCGGCACAAATTGTAGAAGAGGTTTTATCCCATAATCCTTCCTTCATTTTTGCAACGGCCTGGCTTTTTAATGTTGATTATCTTAAACAGATTCTTTGCAGGGTACACTCCATTATGCCGTCTGTACAGATATTTCTTGGCGGGCCTGAATTTCTGGGCAACAACGAAGAGTTCCTCAGGAGCTGCAGATATGTAACAGCAGTTTTTAAGGGTGAGGGTGAAGACATATTCAATCCTTTCATTACAAGTCTTTTGAATAATGATGAAAAATGGAAGGAGCTTCCCGGTTTCGAGTGGATGGATGATGATGTGTACAATGTCTCTTCTGCTGTTTCCGTTATGGATTTTCCGGCTCTTCACAATCCTATGGAATCATCCCTGTTCTCTTGGGACAAATCTTTTGTGCAGATTGAAACCTCAAGGGGATGCTTTAATTCGTGCCGTTTTTGTGTGAGCGGTATAGACAAGTCCAAAGTTCAGGATATCCCGGTTCCACAATTGCGGAGTGTGCTTGAGAAAGTTGCAGATAAAGGGATACGGGAGGTGAGGATACTGGACAGGACATTCAATGCCAACCCATTGAGGGCGCTTGAACTGATAAACCTGTTTGGAGAATTTGCCTGCAAACTCAATTTCCACCTTGAGATACATCCTGCACTTCTCCATTGCGTGAGCGACTCCTCCCCTGTTGCAAAATTAAGGGAGGCACTGGCAAATGTTCCGGCTGGGCTGCTCCATCTGGAAGCGGGAATCCAGACCCTCCAACAGGATGTTCTTGATACTTGTGCCCGCAAAGGGAGTTGTGCCAATGCAGTTGAAGGTCTCAAATTTCTTATTGGTTGCAAAAAATTTGAGGTACATGCAGACCTTATTGCAGGTTTGCCGGGCTATACATTTGACAATCTTGTACATGATACAATGCAGCTTATGCAGATTGGCCCAGGAGAAATACAGCTTGAACTGCTCAAGCTCCTGCCTGGAACCCATTTTAGGATTGCCTGCGGCGAGTATGGTATAAAATATTCACCTATAACCCCTTATGAGGTCCTCCAGACACCTTCTGTTTCCTACAGGGAACTGAATATGTCAATGGTACTCTCAAGGGCACTGGACCTGTGGTATAATGATTCAAAGTGGAGAGAACCTTTCGGGAAGATCTTTACTGGTAGCAGGGATTTGCTTATGTCTCTGATTGATTGGCTGTACAAAGGTGATATGGTATCACAGCCGTTGAGTCTCGAAGGGCGCGGAATGCTTCTGTACCGTTTCTGCAGAGAGTTTGCTCCCCAGTATTGCCCTTTTGTTTCCTTGCAGTGGGTAAGGAACGGCCTTTCAATGAAAAAGGAACCTGCCGAGTCTTTTGTGAAATGGGAAATAAGGGATACCCAAACAACGAATCCCCTTTTTGTTGAAGGGGATCCGAGGTACAAGTATCATTATATTGATATTGAATCTGCAAGGCACTGGTTCTCTTTCAATAAGGAGATTGAGAGGATTGCCCCGTGCGGTTATGCAGTGGAGGAGCTTGCACTATAGGAGCAGTTCCCCACTTGACATTATGGCTGCGTTGCCGCCAACCTTTATTTTGCCTCCGGCCATCACTTTGGCTATGATTTCAGATGCCCTCCCCATGGCTTCTCCCTGAAGGTAAGTGCACATGTCTCCCTCCTTTGCAATGCCATGTCTGAACAGATAATATGACAGTGCTCCGTTGGCCGTACCTGTAGCACTCTCCTCGTCAATTCCATAAAGGGGTGCAAAGTTCCTTACATGGGCGGTATAGTTGTCATCTGCAATTGCAAATGCATGTACTCCCGTAACCTCCAGTTCTTTGCTCAGCTTTGTAAGTGCCTGCATATCAGGTTTGAGACTCTGCAATTCCTCTACGCTGGCCAGCGGCAGAATTATATCCGGCAACCCCGTTGATATTATTTCAACCGGCAATTCCTGTACAGTTTCCATATCCCTGCCCGCCATTATCCTGTACAGTTCCTTCATTTCAACTTCCTTCCCGACAACCTGAGGCGTTGCCATATCCATCATAATCTGTTCACCCACATATACATTAAGGTCGCCTGCAAGTGTGCGGTTAAGGCATACGTCTCCCTCGGTTGCCTTACCGCACTCCATCAGCACCTTGAAAGATGCTATTGTAGCGTGCCCGCAAAGGTCCACCTCACCTTCAGGTGTAAAGTATCTTATTGTAAAATCCCTTTCCCCGTTCTGTTTTATGAATGCGGTTTCCGAGTACCGCAATTGGGCAGCTATCTTCTGCATAAGGGTATCGGATGGAAATCCTTTATCATCTTCCAACAAAACAACTCCTGCTGTGTTTCCTCCAAATGGAACAGAAGTGAATGCATCAACTATGTAAAATTTCATAAATTTTAAATTTGTTGGTGCAAATGTAGAAAATCATAAGAAAATTTTTATATTTTTGTTATAAAATATATCTTTTGCAAGATGATTACTAAAGAATTGATATCTCCCCGCAGTATTGTGGTTGTAGGAGGCTCGGATGATACAACAAAGCCGGGAGGCAATGCGCTCAAGAACCTTATTGATACAGGATATAAAGGTGACATTTATGTGGTGAATCCCAAAAACGATACCGTTCAGGGAATAAGGTCATATCCAAGTGCAGATATGTTGCCTCAGGTAGATTGCGCAATTTTTGCAATACCTGCAAAATTGTGCCCCCCTACTGCTGAAGTGCTGTGCAGGGACAAGGGGTGTAAGGCAATAGTAGTGTTTTCAGCCGGTTTCCATGAAGATGGTCCCGTAGGTGTGCAACTGGAGAAAGATCTTGTGAGAATTGTAGACAATTATGGCGCCTCACTTATAGGCCCAAACTGCATTGGGCTGATTACAAATGACTACGCAGGTGTATTCACCCAACCTGTAAACAATCTTTCCCCTCAGGGAATAGATATCATTTCCGGTTCAGGTGCAACAGCGGTGTTCATTATGGAAGCTGCCGTCAAAAGGGGCCTTACCTTCTCTAATGTCTTTTCTGTAGGCAACAGTGCCCAGATTGGAGTGGAGGATGTCCTGGAATATTTGGACAGGACTTATGTTCCCGGAATTAGCTCACCGGTTAAACTTCTTTATGTGGAGAGCATTTCAGATCCTGTAAAGCTTTACCGCCATGCACGTTCTCTCGTGGATAAAGGTGCCCACATAGCGGCAATTAAGGCAGGTTACAGTGAAGCGGGCAGCCGCGCAGCCTCTTCCCATACCGGTGCCCTTGCTTCTCCTGACGAAGCTGTGACTGCACTGTTCCGCAAGGCCGGAATCAACCGTGTATACAGCCGTACGGAGCTGGTGAATATGGCTGCA
>JAFOER010000008.1 GCA_017380095.1 Bacteroidales bacterium | reverse complement strand
CTGGAGAACAACTCCAGACTCAACATAAGTATAGACAGGGATAATGTTCTCAAAGGGGTGTTCAAATCCGGCAGATTTGCATTGGGAAAAAATTATCTCAAGGATTTTACATTGGATATTGCAAGCGGTGATTCTATTGGAACCACTGCAAAACTCTTCTCAAAAAACATCCGTCTAGCCGGTATTGTAATGGACAGCACCAATGTACGGGTTGGTGCAAATTCCAATATTCTTGATGCTTCATTCAGATTCACCAATGATTCAACAGGAAATAACGGTGCCAGCTTCCTTGCAAAAGCAACGTTCCTTCCTGAAAAGAATATGGTATTTGACATTCTTGAAGGTTCCGGGTTGAGTATAGATGGTGAACATTGGAAATTCAATCCTTCAAAGGTGAGTTTGCTTGATGATGACATAATTATTGAGGGGTTCAATCTTTACAATAAAGGACAGAGCCTTGCAATGGAAGGTAACATTTCCAAATACGATTATGATTCCCTCGATTTCAGAATGAACAATTTTGATGTTGGCATCATAAACATGTTTCTGAGCAAGTCTTTCAATATCCAGGGCCTCTTTTCAGGTTCCGGCATGGTTTCAGACCTCTACAGGGCTCCTAAAGTCTTCTTTGACATTACGGGCAATGAAGTTTCCGTTTATGGCAATGAAGTTGGTACCCTTAAGATGATGAGCAAGTGGAATGATGTTGACAAGGAGTTGAACCTTTACCTTAAATCAAGTATACAGGACAGGCGTACTTTCCTTGCAACAGGCTATTACAAGCCTTCCGAATCATATCTGAACCTTTCAGCATCACTGGAGGATCTTTCTGTAACATATTTTGAGCCGTTCCTTTCAGATATAATCTCAAAATCCAGCGGCAGCATGTCGGGAGATCTGCTGCTTTCAGGTCCGTTGGACAAGCTTGCCCTTACAGGCAGCAACTGCAGTTTCACGAATTTTGGATTCAACCTCAATTTCACTCAGGTGCCATATGTGGTGGATGGCCCTTTTGAGCTGGATGAAAAGGGAATTTATTTCAGGAATCTCCCTTTTAAGGATAAATATGGTGCAAAAGGTATCATCAACGGAAGGTTGAAATACGATTATTTCAGGAACCCTGCCCTTGATGCCAGAATTAACTTTACCAACTTGCAGTGTCTGGATACAAAAGAGACCGACAATGAGTATTTCTATGGAAGTGCCTTTGCAACAGGAGCACTGAAGCTTCAGGGACCTTTCAACAACATTTCCCTTGATATTGATGCTGTTTCAAACAGGGGAACCTCAATACATATTCCACTTTCAAGTTCAGCCACTGCATCACAGACAGATCTTCTTACGTTCGTTGAACCTCAATCGGACAAATGGATAGATCCTTATGATACTTTGTCTATAAACAGGAGTGTTGCCTTAAAGGAGAAGAGCAATCTCAAGGTAGACATTGGTGTTCAGGTAACCCCTGATGCAGAAGTGATGATTGAGATTGACAAATCCGTTGGAGATGTAATAAAAGCCAGGGGAAATGGTGTTATAGATTTGAATATAGACCCTTCAAAAGATGTGTTTGACATATTTGGAGACTATCACGTTACAAATGGAAGTTACCATTTTGTACTTGCAGGCTTGGCCACAAGGGACTTTACCCTACAGCCGGGCGGAACCATCAACTTCAATGGTGACATTACAAACACCACACTTGACCTTGATGCACAGTACACTACAAAAACAAGCATAAATGCCCTTATTGCCGATACCAGCAGCGTATCAACACGAAGGAATGTGAATTGCATAATAGGCATGCAGGGCAAGATGATGAACCCAAATCTTACATTTACCATAGATGTACCTGACCTCGACCCTACAACCAAAATTAGGGTAGAGAGTGCGCTCAACTCCCAGGACAAGATACAGAAACAATTTATGGCAATGCTGGTAACAGGAAGTTTCATTCCCGACGAACAGAGTGGAATTGCCTACAACTCCTCCATGTTGTATTCCAATGCCTCCGAGATGTTGAGCAACCAGATAAACAACATTTTCAACCAGTTGGGAATACCGCTCGATCTTGGATTGAATTACCAGCCTGGTGAGCGCGGTACGGATATATTTGATGTGGCTGTTTCTACCCAACTGTTCAATAACAGGGTTACAATAAACGGCAACATAGGAAACGACCCTTATGCTCAGAGCAGCAAGGATGTTGTAGGAAATATTGATGTGGAGATAAAAATGGACAATTCAGGCAATATGCGTCTTGATCTTTTCTCACATGCAGAAGACAAATATTCTACTTACAACAACAACAGCAACAGCCAGAGGAGCGGAGTGGGTATATTTTACCAGAAAGAGTTCAATTCGTTCAGGAGTCTGCTGAGGGGAAAATCCAAAGCTCAGAAAGCATACGAGAAGCAGGAGCGGATGAAAAGGAAGGAGCTGAAGAGACAGGAAAAAAATAAATAAAAAAATAGATAGGGAAAATATACCCTGATAACTGAATCCCTCCCACTTCGTGGGCCCCGTTCACGAAACCACGGGCGGTTACGGTTTTCAGGGTATATTTTCCCTATCTCTCTATCTGTTTATCTTCTCCTCTCTATTAGTGGCAACCGCCGCAACCGCATGATGAGCAGTCTGAGCCGCAAGAATCACCGCAAGAGTGCTGTACTTTCTCGTTGAAAAGGCCGTTTGTAAGCTCAGTCTCAGTAGCCTCTCTTATAGCCTCAACTTTACCTGTAAAGTGAAGTGCTGCACCTGCAAGAGGGTGGTTGAAGTTCATTACTACAGTCTCATCCTTAACCTCGTCAATTGCACCGTTAAGTCTGTTGCCCTCTGAATCCATCATAGGAAGAACGTTGCCAACTGAAAGAAGACCATCCTCAATCTTGCCGTCAACCTCAAAAAGTTTTTTAGGAAGCTCAACAATTGCATCTGGGTTAACTTTGCCGTAACCCTCATCCTCTGTAAGGGTGAACTCAAAAGTGTCACCAACTTTCTTGCCTGCAATATACTCCTCAAATTTTGGAAGAAGGTAGCCAGTACCAAAGATGAACATCATTGGTTTCTCAGCTGCTACAGTCTCAATAACATCGCCATCAACTTCCAAAGTATATGATAACGAAACTACTTTGTTAACATTAATTTCCATCTCTATTCTATAATTAAATTCTTAATAAATTATTGTCTGCAAATTTGCCTCAAATTTTCCATTATCACAAATTTCACCCCTTTTTATTTACCGGTTTGCCAAAACGGTTGATTTTATAACCTATGGCTGCTATAATTATTGAAACAACCGGTGAAAGCAGGTTGAAGAAGCAATAAGGGAGGTAAGTAACTGTTGCCACACCCAATACACTGCTCTGCATTGCTGCACACGAGTTCCACGGAATAAGTACCGATGTAACGGTAGCTGAATCTTCAAGCGAACGGCTCAGCAACTGCGGCTCATATCCCTCTTTCCTGTAAATGTCCGCAAACATCTTGCCAGGTATAATGATTGACATATACTGGTCAGACATGGTAAGGTTACTTACAATACAGGTTCCAATGGTGCTTCCAACCAGTGAAGTACGCCCTTTTATAACCTTTACAAGCCTTTCTGTAATTGCATCCAGGAATCCGCCTGCCTCCATTATGCCTCCGAATGCACATACACACATTATCAGCCATACGGTATTGAGCATACCTGCCATGCCGCTTGTACTTGCCAACTCTGTAAGCATTGCACTCTCCGCTGTAATTTCTACCGGCATGGAGAGCATCTTTAGAGGTGCATAAATGAAAGTTTCAACAGAATTTACTGCATACGGAGTAATCTGTGCAATTATCTGAGGCTGTACAAATACTGCAATTATAGAACTCATTATTGCAGAAATGAACAGTGTAAGGAATGCCGGAACTTTCTTGTATATCATAAGGATTGTAGCTGCAGGAATAAGGAGCAGCCATAATGAAATGTTGAAAGTATTCTCTATCATAGCGCACTCGGCCGCAACATCAAGCTGGTCTGACGAAGGAATCATGAAACCTGCAACGGTAAAGATTATTGCACAAATGAAAACTGTAGGGAGGTTTGTAATGAGCATATATTTTACATGTTTGTACAAATCCACACCCGAAATGCTTGCAGCAAGGTTGGTGGTATCTGAAAGGGGAGAAATCTTGTCACCGAAATATGCTCCCGATATAATTGCGCCGGCAAGCCATCCAGTGCTGAAACCCATAATCTCACCTGCACTGAGCATTGCAATTCCAATTGTACCGATAGTTGTCCATGAACTTCCCAAAATAAGGGAAATTATGGTTGTGAATATGAATATCACCAGCAGGAATATTGCAGGATTGATCAGTTTCAAACCATAGTAGATTAGTGTTGGCACTACTCCCGACAACATCCAGGTGGATGTGAGTGCTCCAATTGAAAGGAGGATGAAGAAAACACCTGCCGATTTGCTGAAGTTGTCTGCAATACCCTCCTCCAGTTTCTCCCACGAGATCTTTTGTCTGAACATTGCAATCATTGCCGCTACAAGCCCTGCCCCAAGCAAGGCTATCTGTGAAGGGCCTGAAGTAAGTTCATCTCCAAAAAGGATGGAGCCTATAACAATCAATGTTACAAGCACAATAATTGGCACACAAGCCAAGCCTGTTGATATTTTTTTCATTATAATCCTGTAAATTCTACGTTTTCAAATGCAAGTGAAGGGATGAGCCACCTTGAGCAGGTTCTGGCATCATTTCCAACCATAGCCAAATTATTCCACAAAGATATAATATTGCCGCTAATGTTCATTTCCCTAACAGGAAATAATATCTCACCGTTTTCAAACCAGAAACCTTCAATTCCGTATGAGAAGTCTCCTGTGAGGCCGTTGCAGTTGCCGCCGTTGAAGCCGGTTACAAGTATTCCCTTGCCCATGAGTCTTACCATATCCAGATGATTGAGATTCCTAAGCTCCTGCGGAAACTCTTCCAATGAGAAATGAGGAACAGAAGCGCTCTCCACAGTTGGGGCAATACCCATCTTGTTTGCAGAGTAGGTATTTATGAAATAAGTCTCCACCTTGCCGTTGCGGATGATGTCCATTGGGCGGGTGGCAATGCCGTCGCCGTCGAAATATCGGCTTCCGCTCATTCCAACCCAGTGCGGGTTGTCGAGGAGGGTAAATTTGCTGGAGAAGACCTTCTCACCTTGCTTGTCCATAAGGAATGAGTTCCTCTGCTGTATGTTGCTTCCGTTAAGTGCCTGGAAAATGGGGGATACAATTCTGCTTGAGCATGTGTTGTCCAGAATCATGTTGAATGTGCCGCTTCCCATCTCCTTTGGATTGAGTTTCTCAAGAGCCCTTTCAAGAGCCTTCTCGCCGCATCCTTTGTACGAGAAATCCTTGTAGTGAAGTGACGACTCATACCACCATCCCTCGCTGCGTGCCTTGCCGCGCCCTTTAACTGAACACTCGGCACTTACGGTAAAGTTGCTCTGCAGGTTGTCACCTTCAAACCCCTGTGAGTCTATCATATACTGGTACTCCAGCATATCTCCGTACTCGGTGTTTACAGATACAATCTTTTTGTTCTTGCCGTGTATTTCATCCATCACCTCAAAGGCAATCTCCTTTTTGCGCTCCGGTGACATTTCCAGAATGAAGTTGTCGTACTGGTCAAGGTTGTCTTCCTTTCCAAACCAGCACAGTTCCTTTGGCGGAAGCGTACGTGCGTTGTCGGGAGTAAGATATTCATTTGTGGCAAGTGCTTCCCCGATGAATTTCTGCAGTTCATCCCTGTTCAGGCGGTTGGTGGAGTAGGCACCGTATTTGCCGTTGGAGATTATCTGTATGTAGAGGTTGCGGTCGTTGGCATTCTGCAGGTTCTCAAGTTTGCCGTCCAGGGCAGAGAATGAGTTCTGGATACCGAAGTTCATGGTTACCCTGCACGCCTGGGCACCCTGGTCCATAACCATCTGGAGTGCGGCCTGTGCCGATTCTACCTCAAAAGTATTGTCTATTTTGTCTGTTTTCATCTTAATTGCCTCCTCCAACTACAAGTTTCTTTACCAATATGCTCGGCATTCCGCAGGATACCGGTACATATTGCCCTTTACCGCATGTCCATGTAGCGTTTTCCATACGTCCGTTGTTTGCAACATCCACTATGTCTTCAAGCGCCTTGGGGCCGTTTCCTATAATGTTCACATCCTTTATTGGCTGTGTAAGCTTGCCCTTTTCAATAAGGTAGCCGCTCTTTACATAGAATGTGAAATCTCCGGCTCCAATCTGTACCTGACCGTTGCTGAAATTGTCCACGTAGATACCTTTCTTAACCTGGGAGATAAGTTCCTCCTCGGTAATATTGCCGTTCTCCATATAGGTTGCCCTCATTCTTGGAATTGGCATATATCTGAAAGACTCCCTGCGTCCGTTTCCGGTAGGGGATACTCCATAGAATTTGGCACTTATGCGGTCGTGCAGGTATGAATTGAGGATTCCGTCCTTTACAAGATATGTCTTCTGCCCCGGAATTCCTTCATCATCAAAATTGCAGCTTCCACGGTTGCCTTCAAGGGTTCCGTCATCTACAATGTTAATGTTCCTGTTGCAGATCTGTTCACCCATCATCTCGGAGAAGATGGATGTCCCCTTGCGGTTGAAATCTGCTTCAAATGCGTGTCCTACTGCCTCGTGCAGAAGAATGCCGCTTCCACCGGCTCCCATTACTACAGGCATTGCACCCCCTTTTGGCTGTGATGCCTCAAAAAGGAACGAGGTTTTTGCAACAAGTTCAGTTGCAATCTCCTCCATCAGTTCTTCTGTAAGCATCTCAAATCCCATGCGGTAACTGCGTGATACCCCGCTTGTTTCGGATCTCCCTTTGCCGTCTTCCATAACGCAGTTGGCAACCACGTTAATCATTGGCCTTTCATCTGTAAAAGCCTCTCCAAGAGAGTTGTAGAAGAGTACCAGTGTGTTGGAATCCGCAATCTTGCCTATAACTTTTACAGTTCTGCTGTCTTTTGAGAATATTTTGCTGTTGAGATTCTGCAAATGGGGAATCTTATGTTCTATTGTATAATCATCCCAAGCTTTGCCAATAGGGTAGAGGTTCTCAGTCTGGAGCAATTTTATCCCCGCTGGTATCTGCAATGATGCAGTAGTCTCTTCTGCTATCTGTGCTGCAGTAAGGGCCGCTTTGCGCATAAGTGGCATTGTGGTAATCTCGGAGTATGCATAACCGGTCTTTTCACCTTTTACAACCCTTATTCCCACGCCGTAATCTATATGTGTGCCGGCAGCGTTAACCTCACCGTCGCGGAGGGTAAGTTCATTGATTACCGAGTGCTCAAAGAAGAGGTCGGCATATTTACCCCCCTTTGAGAGTGCAATGGAAATGAGCTCCCTCAGGTTCTCTTCAGTTACCCCAAAGAAGCTCATGTATTTGTTCAAATTCTGCATTTTATCTTCCTGTAATTATTTCTTTACGAACAGCAAATTGTCTGCCAATTCACCCTCTTTTGCAGTATAGGTGTATTTTATCTTCTTGCCGCCGTTGTGGTTTATCTCACCAACTTTCACCCACTCGTTCTCACCTGCATTGCTCACTTTAAGGCTCTCACCTGCGGCCCATTTGTAAACCTCGTATGTTCCTTTTGGAAGTTCAACACCCTCTTTCTTGCCGTTGAACACATATTTTACCTTTGCACCCTCTTTTGTACTCTTGAGGTATGAGTTGCCAAAGTAGAACTTGCTGTTGTCTGTCATTGTCTGGAACCCGTTTGCACTCTCAGGCTCAGAAACATTTATCCTGTAAGGGGCACCTGCCTGAAGATAGTCGCCCAAAGCTATAAGGTTGCAGTCTGCAAATTTCCTCAGGTTCTCAATGCTTACCCACTCGCCCTCCTTGTTCTGGCTGTAGTAGGTGTATGGGGTCTCAAATGTAACGGCTAGGGTTTTGTCGCCGTTGTTGTTCCAGAACCATCCCTCACAGTATCTGCTTCCCATTTTTGAGAAACAAAGGTCTTTCTTTGCAAAGTAAGGGTTGTCCTGCATTGTGAGGTTTGCAAGAACCATAATGTTCCTATAAAGCTTGTCTGATGATGTTTCTGCAGTGTGCACCCAATATGTTGCCTGGTGCATGCTCTGTGAGTGCATGTTAAGGAATACATCCACGTTGCCCTTTGCAAGAAGTGACTGCAGGAATGCCCTCATGTTCTTCACCTCTTTGGTGGTAACTTCCTCAGGGTCGTCCCAGTTCACCTCCATGTTAACTCCGTTGGAGTTTGAGCGGCTGTTGCCCTCAACTACTCCGTCGGGATTAGTGAAAGGAAGTATGTAGTAGATGGCATTCTCCCTCAGCGAGTGTGCGTATGGGGTATCTGCAACAAGCTGGTCTATCATCCTCTCAAGGTGCCAGCTGCCTGGAGTCTCGCTGGTGTGCACACGGCCATGGATATACACAACTTTCTTGTTCTGCTTGCCGTTTTTGTTGGTGATGGTAAGGAGCGGCATGTTGCGTCCGTGCTCACTCTCTCCAATTGAGCTCAAATCAACCCAGTCATTCTTTACCCAATCCTGGATACGGTTGAGAAGATGGGTGTATGTGAATGGAATGTAATATGCAATGTAAACCTTGTCCTGGTTGTATTTCTTAATGATTGTCTTCTCATCAGGTGACTCAGTTTCAGAGAATCTTGTCCAGTTTACATTATCATAGCTGTAGTATGGGCGGCGTGCATCCGAGTTCTTTACATTAAGCACAATCTCCTTATCCTTTACACCCTCCATACAGAAATAGTACCATCTTGCACTTGGAGCAAGGGTAGGGCGTGCAGGGTTTGCCGGATCAAACCTGCTGTAAAAATCATAAACAAGGGTCTCAGTACCGTTCTTCATCTCCTGCGAAACAAGCTCCGCCTTCTCCATAGATCCGCTCTCAAAATCTGCCGAGAACCTTACCTGCGCCGTAGCGCCTGTTGCCATTAATAGCAAAATAATTACCAACTTTTTCATTGTGACGTCGTCTTAATTTATAATTTACTGATTTTCAATATGCGTTTTTGGGTTATAATTACACTATTCTTTAATGCTGGCCGCGTAGGCAAAGAGGGCGAAATCTCCTTTGCAAGGGTCGCCGGGGAATGCCTGGTGGAGGAAATTGGTGATTTCCTGTGCGGTAGTGATGTCTGCGCTGTTGCGGGAAGTGATTCCCATATTAAGGGCACTGCGGTGTACGTGCACATCAAGGGGAATTACAAGGGTGGCAGGGGAGGTGCCGGTCCACAGTCCAAGGTCAACAATGCCGTCGTTGCGTACCATCCAGCGGCGCAGCATGTGGATTTTCTTGTTGGCGGCCTTGCGGTCGCTCTTCTGGCCGTAAATCTGTACGCGGATTTCGTCGGGAGTAAGGGATTCAAGGGAGTCATTGGTTGCGTAGAACTCCTTTAGCCTGCCGCAGATGGCTGCAAATTCACTCCATTTGATGGTGCGGTGGAGGCTGGCGTCTTCACAGCGGTAGTTGCCGGCCATAATGTAATTGTATGGCTCCCAGTTCATTTCATCAAATGCACGCTTGCAGTCGCGGACAATCATGTCGCGGCGGCCCCAGGCAAGATGAGCGGCAATGACAGCTGCAATCTCCACATCCTTGAGAGTATATTTCCTTCCCGACAATCCTGCGGTACCTCCGAGCCCCTCAATACCATTTTTCCCTTCCATAATGCGTGCAAAATGTTTGGGGAAAATGATGGGATCGCCTCTGAAATATTCCTCTTTGTTATATTGTTCCGCCAACTGGCGTATAATATTGACTTTCTGTTCCATAATTTATACAAAGATACTCAAAATTCTCACATACTCTTGAGTAAAGTCAATTGTAGCGCAGATTACGGATGAAAATATTGATTCTAAAGTTGTATTATAGATTAGAATTTTTTAAATTTGAAACGGAATAATTATTAAAAAACTACAGTTATGAAAAAATCTTTTAAAAATTTGGCTTTGCTGTTCTGCTCAGCACTAATCCTTTCTTCTTGTATAGGATCTTTCCAGCTAACCAACAAAGTAAAAGACTGGAACGACACTATCGGTGACAAATGGATAAATGAGGTTGTATTTCTTGCATTCCACATTGTTCCTGTATATGAGGTATGTATGTTTGCAGATGCAGTAGTTTTCAACTCTGTAGAGTTCTGGACAGGCGAGAGACTTGTTGCAAGCGCAGGTGAGAGACAGATGATCAAAAACAGCTTTGGAAAAGACGTGGAGATCAAAACTTTGAGAAACGGTTACCTGTTCTCAGACGGCAACTCTTCAATGAAAGTGCTTTATGACTCAGCAAACATGACATGGAAAGTAGAGACAGACGGCCAGTCAAGCGACCTTATCAAATTTGTGGATGAGAGCAACGCACAGCTTTTCCTTGCAAACGGTGAGGTAATGGATGTAACTTTGGATGAGCAGGGTGTTGAGATGGCACGTGCACACATCACCAATACTCTTTCAATGGGCAAATAATTTCCCCAACAAGCAACAAAAAACCGGAACTCATTTGAGCTCCGGTTTTTTTTGATTCCCGTACAAGGATTATTTCTTTTTGTAACGGCTGTAGAACTTATCAACTCTACCTGCAGTATCAACAAGTTTCATCTTACCAGTGTAGAATGGGTGAGATGTGTTTGAAATCTCCATTTTCATTACAGGGTAAGTTACACCGTCAATCTCAATTGTCTCTTTAGTGTTTACACAAGAACGTGTAATAAATACGTGGTCATTTGACATATCCTTGAAAGCTACAAGGCGGTAGCTCTCGGGATGAATACCTTGTTTCATTTCTTTAAAAATTTAAATTGTTAGTTTTTCAGCGCGCAAATGTAGCAATTCATTTTTTTATAGCAAAATATTTTGCACCCAAAATTAGTCTCTGCTTGAGAATTTTGCCAATAATTTTAGCAACTCAAGGTAAAGCCATACTAAAGTAACGGTAAGGCCAAAAGCTCCGTACCACTCCATATATTTTGGAGCACCTGAGTATGATGCCTGGCGGATGAACTCATAATCCATAAGAAGGCTGAATGCAGCTACTGCCACAATCACAAGGCTGATACCAATACTTAGCGGGCTGTTGTTGTGCAACATGCTCAAATTCACACCAAACAGTGAAACAATCCAGCTGCCCAAGTAAAATACAAGGATAGAGATCAATGCAATGCTCAAAACCTTCATGAATGTACCGTTTACCTTAATTATGCCGGAAGCATAAACGGTGTACATTACAAGAGCAGTAACCAGAGTAAGGGCAACAGCGTGTACTACAATATTCGGATATGTAAGAGCAAACTGCTCATTGATTACTGCTGAAATGCCTCCAAGAGCAAGACCCTCACCAGCAGCATAAATAGGGGAGAGGAACTGTGCTGTCTTTGGTTTGAAAGATATAACTATTCCAAGGATGGCTGCCACAAGCAATCCACCAATCATCCATCCGCTGATTGCTGCCGGATTTGCCGCAGCATAATATACTTTCCATGTGTATGCGGCACCTGCCACAACCATAAACAACAGCAAAAGAGTCTTCACTGCTGTACCACCAACTGTCATCACACCTGTATTGCTGTATGCAATACCTTGTTTTCTGAAAATGTTTTCGTTCAATACCGGATTTGCCATAATTACTTTATTCTAAATAATTGTTCTTCTTCATAAAGGAGAGCCTTCTTGGCCTTGCGTATCCATTTCTGCTCTTCCACCTTAATATGCTCTTTAATATCGTGCCAATCTCCATTTCCTGCCACAAAGTCAACCAGAACCTTGTCTCCCAGCAGCAGTTCAATTGCAGTTTTGTCATTGCCGGCCTCATATTTGCCCGGGCGGAACTCAAAACCCGCACAATTGTCATTTAGGAACCTTATCACGCGCAAATTGTGAGCCAGTGCGTGGTACTGCATATTTGGATTTGGAAGGAACTGGAATCCGAAACAGCACTCGTCCTTCCATTTGTGGAATGTAGGGATAAATCTCAACCATCTCACCCAAACACCCTCATCTGCAATAGGGCATTTTGGGTCATTCCACCCCTGCAATCCTTTTTCCTTGCAGTATCCCGACAAACTCTCCATATACGGTGCCCCGAACATCTCAAACGGACGTGTTGTACCTCTTCCCTCGCTCACATTTGTACCCTCCCACAAGCACTGGCCGCTGTAGAAATGGGCTGTGAACAGGCCAGGGAAATTTGGAGAAGGCGGAATGCTCCAAGGCATAAGATCCTTGTTAACCGCAGAAGCCTTATATGAGATAATATGAAGCGGGAACTTGGCATTAATCTCATTGTAAAGCATATATGAAATCTCTCCAATGGTAAGGCCATGACGGTGCACAATACCCTCAATTCCAATGAAAGAGCTGTAGCCCGGCTTAAGGGCTGTACCCTCTACCTGGCGGCCTGCCGGATTTATGCGGTCTATAATATAAACCGGAAGGTCAATCTCATTGGCCTTAAGAACCTTGAACAGATTGAAAATGGTGCT
This sequence comes from Bacteroidales bacterium, assembly GCA_017380095.1. Taxonomy (GTDB): domain Bacteria; phylum Bacteroidota; class Bacteroidia; order Bacteroidales; family UBA932; genus Egerieousia. Next base: position 575 of record JAFOER010000008.1, on the reverse strand, counting down.
CAAATATGTATAATATCTGCACCCCACATCCTGCAGCTCCACAATAAGTGCATCAATCTCCTGCAAATCCTTGAGGCTTGCTGCCAAAGACTCCTCCTTGCTGCCGTATAGCGAGATGAACTCCACACCCTCCAGCAATTTGCTGTAACCGTCTCCGCTGTTGAGCTTAACCTGGTCCTGCAATTCCACAAACAAACCGTGCTCAGGCATAAAAACCTTTGTAAGCTTGCCCATCTTTGCCACGGTCTCAAACAAATACTCTCCGGTACTCGGATGCCATGCAGTCTGGTTGCACAACACACCCAATTTACCCCTCTTCAGCACCAGATCCGGCTGCTCAAAAAATGACGTTGTCCTAAATGAAAACATAAAATTTAAATCTTAATAAAGTACTAAATGGCAATTGCACCGCAATCCTTCAATTTCTCAATCCACAACTGGGCATCAGCTTTTGCCCTCTCTGCGGTTATGCCATATCTTTCAACCAAAAAACAGGTGGCATCTTCCACTGCAAATTCCTTGCCGCAGAAATTCTCCCACAATGCCGAAGCACTCTCATTGAACGATATTATTTT